>DASZZA010000505.1:0-4336 GCA_035545135.1 Lacipirellulaceae bacterium
CGTCGAGCATTGGGGACTCGGCTCGTTGCCGGCGTGCGAGATTGCGGTTGAATCGCCGCCGAACCATGTTGGGTTGGGAGTTGGCACCCAGTTGGCGCTGGCGGTGGCCGCTGGCTTGCGTCGGTTCTTTGGGCTGGCAGACGTTTCTGTGGAAGAATTCGCGATGGCGGTCGGTCGCGGGGCGCGGTCGGCGGTGGGGACGTATGGTTTCAAGCAAGGGGGGCTGATTGTTGATGCGGGCAAAATAGCGGGCGAAACCATGGGGCGGCTGTGCCGGCGCGTGGAGTTGCCGGATGGATGGCGGTTCGTGCTGGTGTGCCGGAAGGACGCGCGCGGGTTGGCTGGGAGCAGCGAGTCGGGCGCATTTGCACGCTTGCCGCCGGTGCCGTTGGAAGTCACGGACGAGTTATGGGCAATCACCAGGGAACAGATGTTGCCGGCGGTCGAGCAACAAGATTGCGGAATGTTTGGCGAATCGGTCTATCGATTCGGCCGGCTGGCGGGCGAAAGTTTCTCGGCGGTGCAAGGCGGACCGTTCGCTAACGCCGAAATCGCTCGATTGGTAAAGTCGATTCGCGATTTTGGTGTGCCCGGAGTAGGCCAATCGTCGTGGGGGCCGATGGTGTTTGCGGTTACGGAGAACGAGGAGGAAGCGCGACGGCTCGTCGAGTGGCTTGGGCGGACGCGCGATGGAATCGCGTATGAGATTACGGTGGCGCGGCCGAATAACACCGGCGCCGAAGTCAGATGAGGGATAGCTTGGCTTGAAGTTGCTTGATGGGCGACAACGCAAGCCAACGTTACAGCAGGCCGTAGTCGGCCAGCGTCTTTTTGAGGCGCGGCCTGCTGGCATCGTCGAGGGGCGTCATGGGTAGCCGCATCTCGCCGGGGTCGCGGCCGAGCATTTTCATGGCGGCTTTGATGGGAATGGGATTGGTGGCCAGGCTCAGCATGTCGCGGCAAAGGGGGAAGAGCTTGCGATGCCACTTTTGGGCTTGGGCAAGGTCGCCGTTGAGCATGGCGCCGACGAGAGCGAGCATATCCTTGGGAACGATGTTGCCAACGACGGAGATAACGCCGCGGCCGCCGATCGCCATAAGAGGGAGCGTGAGGCTATCGTCGCCGCTCAGGACGGTGAGATTCGTGGCGCCGATGATTTGCGATGCCTGATCGAGCGCACCGGTCGCTTCTTTTACTAAGGCGATGTTTTCCAGTTCTGCAAGGCGGATGATTGTTTCAGGCTCGATGTTTTTTCCCGTGCGGCCCGGGATGTTGTAGATGCATTGTGGCATGCCGGTCTCTTCGGCCAGCGTACGGAAGTGTTCGTAGAAGCCCTGCTGGGTCGGCTTGTTGTAGTAAGGGGCTACCTGGAGGGCAGCGTCGGCACCGACTTTTTCGGCAAACTTTGTGAGGCGGAGTGCTTCTCTCGTGCTGTTGGAACCGGTACCGGGCATTACTTTGATGCGGCCGGCGACCGTATCGACGACAAAGGCGATGACCCGGTCCTGCTCTTCATGGCTGAGCGTGGGCGATTCGCCCGTGGTGCCAACGGGGCACAGGCAGTGGGTGCCGGCGGCGATCTGGAACTCGATTTGAGCCCGCAGGGTGTCGTAATCGACCTCACCTCCTTTGAACGGGGTGACGAGGGCGACCGATAGGCCGGCAAATGCCTCTCCTTTAGTGGTCATCGGGTGGATGCCTCCTCCGTGGACGTAGGTTGGTTGAGCATAACAGCGGAATGATAGGGAAGACGGGGCGGGCTGGCAATTGGCTGGTTAATGGCACCCGCTGCAAATGGGGTCAAGCGACGGCAGAACCAGCATTTCGCAGCGGGGTTTAATGAAGAGGGAGTTCTTTTGAATAGCAGGTGTGGAGGTGGGGGTCTACGCATGAGTGGTAAACGGCGTTACGTGCGGGGGCCGGATGGTAGCGGGCGGCGTCGATTTAGTCGATCAGGAGCATCGCGGCGAGTTTCTGCGGTGGTCAGTATCAGCACTCAACAGAAGCCGGCCACGTGGTTACATGGTTTCACCCTTGTTGAGCTGTTGGTAGTAATTGCGATTATCGGCATGCTTATAGCGCTGTTGTTGCCCGCGGTGCAGTACGCGCGGGAATCGGCCCGGTCGACGCAGTGCAAGAACAACCTGCGGCAAATTGGCCTGGGCCTGGATCAGTTCGTGGACAGGCAGGGGGCGCGGGGTAAGTTTCCAGACGCTGCAAATTTGACGGTCAGTATTCCGCCGAATCCGCCGAAGCCTAATTTGCGGACGGTGTTGAGTAATTTTACCGAAAACAACGCGGAATTGTTCCATTGCCCGAGCGACCGAATTCCGCCGGAACAGCAGACGTTGGTAAACGGGAATTACTACGAAACGTATTTTGACCAGGAAGGAATGAGCTACGAGTATCGATCGACGATCGTGGCGAACAAGACGAGGGAACAAATCCGCGAGCGAATTAAGGACCTTAGTTCGTCGAGAATTTGGATCGTCCACGATTTTGATGCGTTTCACGGTTCATCGGGAGAAAATGGTTCGCGGAACTTCGCCTATTTAGATGGACACGTGGATGCGGTCATTGTTGATGAGAATACGCCATAAGGAGTGCGGCCATGAATAAACGACGTGCAATCATCGGCGCTATCGTTGTATGCGTGCTAGCGGTTGGAGCGGCTTGGGCGTTCGGATTCTTCCACCGAACCGATCCGGCGGTGGCCAAGCTGCAGGAAATCAGCAGCCAATTGCAGGACCGCAATTTGTCGGAGACGCAGCGCAACCAATTGCGGGGTGAACTTCGCGACGGCGTACGCTCGCTGAACCCAGATCAGCGGCGGGCTTTTTCCGATGCAAACCGGGGTCAGTGGATGGGTTGGGCACAGCAGCGAATGGACGAGTACTTTGCAATGTCGAAGGCCGATCAACAAAAGCGGCTGGATGAGATTCTCGATCGGATGGTGCAAGCGCAAAAATCGCGGGAATCGAACGCCAATGGTAATAATCAGCAAGCCCAACAGAATCGCGGCCGTGGCTGGCGAAATATGACAGACGCTCAGCGCGAGCAGCGGTCGAAGCAGCGGTTGGACCGCACGACGCCGAAGATGCGGGCCCAGTTCGCGCAGTTTCGACAGCAGTTGCAGACACGGGCTCAGGAGCGCGGAATCGATCTGAGCAAACAGCGGATGTGGGGGTTTGGCGGGGGGCGGCGCGGGGCGTAAAGTGGCTCCGCTAGCTGATTAAGCGCTTCATGTCGCGGACGGCTTGTTCAAGGCCGACCATGATGGCGCGGGCGATGATGCTGTGGCCGATGTTGAGTTCGTACATCTGGTCGATGGCAGCGATGGGTTTCACGTTTCGGTAGGTCAGACCGTGTCCAGCGTTCAGCGTGATGCGGGCGGCGTGGATCTGCCGGCCGGCGGCGACGAGCGCTTCCAGAGCGGCTTGCGTTTGTTCGGTGTTGTGGTGGAGCGAGGCTTGGGCGTAGGCGCCAGTGTGCAGCTCGATCGCGTCGACACCCAGCTTGGCGCCGGCTTCGATTTGTGATGGGTCGGGATCGAGAAACAGGCTTACGATGATTCCGGCGTCTTGGAGGCGGCGGACGGCGTCGGCGACTTTCGCTTGTGCGCCGACGACATCCAGACCGCCTTCGGTAGTTACCTCTTCGCGCCGTTCGGGAACGAGGGTGGCCTGATGAGGAGTTACGTCGCGGGCGATGGCGAGCACGTCGGGAGCGCAGGCCAGTTCCAAATTGATCGGAACGGCAACCGATTCCTTGAGAATGCGCAGGTCGCGTTCCTGGATGTGGCGGCGGTCTTCGCGGAGGTGGATCGTGATTGCGTCGGCGCCGCCTAGTTCGGCCAGCGTGGCGGCCCATACCGGGTCAGGCTCGTTTGTTTTGCGGGCTTCGCGGACGGTGGCCACGTGGTCGATATTTACGCCGAGGATCGCCATAGATTACCGTTTTGATTACAGGAAATTGCGGACGCTCACCACGCGGTACCGGACGCGTGGTACTGATGGCGGAAATCGAAGTTCCCGTCGTTATCGCGATCGGTGTCCAAAAGCCACATCTGGCGCGTCGCATCGAATGAAAGTCGATAGCGGGCTTTACCGGGTGCTGGCGAGGTCGTGAGCGGCCGTCCGATATCCCGGACGGCGGACGGGAGAGAGTTGGCGGGCAAGCGGCGGTCGCTATTTTCGCGAGGGAATCTCTGGCCGAGCATAAAGCCGGTAACACCGGTGAGCGCAATGAGCGCGACGGCACGCCATAGCAGCGGGTCGGCTACGCGATCGGACATCGAGGACGATAACAGCTGATCATCGCGCGGCTGCTGGCGAGC
>DASZZA010000506.1:0-7889 GCA_035545135.1 Lacipirellulaceae bacterium
AAACTCGGTGCTTGGATTGCTAGCAAGATGAGGCGTTAGGAGTTGGGCATTAGGGATCGAGTGCCTGCATCCTAATGATCTGACACCTGACACCTGAAACCCCAGCGCTGCCATGTCTGACCCAGTCAAACTTTACGACGAAGCTGACAAACTTAAGGACGAAGGAAAGCTCGAGGAAGCGGCCGCCAAGTTCAACGAAGCGTTGGCGGCGGACGCGAACTACGCGCTGGCGCATTCGGCGCTGGCGGTCGTGCTGCAGAAGCTGGGGCGGCATGAAGAGGCGATTCAGCACGCGAAGCGCGTGTGCGAGCTGGAGCCGAACGATCCGTTCAGCTTTACAGCGCTGAGCGTGACGTATCAGCGGGCGTTCGCCGGCACACAGAACATGCAGTATATCCGCCTGGCTGAGGATGCGATGGAGCAGAGCCGTATGCTGCAGAGCCGGCAGCACTGATGCGCGTTTCCAGTTTGGTGTAGCGTGGGGTGGCATGCTTTCACAGCGCAGCCGGGTAAGCATGGTTCGGAAACATACTCACGCCGCTGCTCCGGCGAGAGCCGGTCGCCTGCTGTCGCATAGTTGTGATCCCAACCCTTTCAAGGTTGTCGAAATGTATTGATTGCGCTCCCAGGGTAGTCCGCCGGGGCGGACAACCCTGGGCTGAAAGATGCAATCGCTTCGGGATTCGTTGCGACGTGCCAATATTGACTGCACCAATCTAAACAGGTTGGCGGAAATTGGCGCACGCTTCTTATTTTGACGCGCCGCGGCGAAATCTTTGCTTTTTCTGGCGAACCCGTTCGTGGTCGGGCTGTCTGTTGGCCATGTGCTGGTTGCTGAAGTGCCACGGTATTTTCGTCGAGTCTTGCGATGGATCATCGGCATGGAATGTTTGTGCGCGCCACCGAGTCGGACTCGATTCGTCGATGGGCGACATTGGAAGGGAAGAGCGCTACGATGAAGGAAGATCTGCTTCGACGAGCGCAATCGCGGCCGCGGCGGAATCGGCTGGTTATCGTCGGTAGTATTGCCGAGTTGGCGGCGACGCTGGTTCACGCATACCTGCACATCCGCAATCGCTAAAGTCCTTCGTTGAGGCCATGCAGGTCGGCGGGGACGAAGCGGCCGTCTTTGCGCACGAGCTGGCCGTCGAACCAGATTTCGCCGCCGCCGTAGTCGGGGCGGTGGATTTGGACGAGGTCCCAGTGGATGCGGCTTCGGTTGCCGTTGTCGGCGATTTCGTAGGCCTGGCCGGGCGTGAGGTGGAACGAGCCGCCGATTTTTTCATCGAACAGCGTATCGAGCATCGGGTGTCGGACGCGGTTGTTGACGCCGATCGCCCATTCGCCGCAATAGCGGGCGCCGTCGTCGGAATCGAGGATCGCGTTCATCTTTTCGGTTTCGTTGGCGGTTGCCCGCACGATGCGGCCGTTTTTGAATTCGAATTCGATGTTGTCGAAAACGGTGCCTTGGTAGCGCGACTGCGTGTTGAAACGGATGGTGCCGTTGATGCTGTCGCGCACGGGGGCGGTAAAGACCTCGCCATCGGGGATGTTGCGGTCGCCGGCGCATGGGATGACGGGGATGCCCTTGATCGAGAATTCGAGCTCGGTGCCGGGAGCAACGATTCGCACGCGGTCGGCCGCTTGCATTCGGGCGACGAGCGGTTTTTGGGCTTCGTCCATGGCGGCGTAGTCGGCGGTGCAGACGTCGAAGTAGAAATCTTCGAATGCGCTCGTGCTCATGCCGGCAGCTTGGGCGAACGAGTCGGTCGGGTAACGGAGCACAACCCACTTCGTTTTGCTGACGCGATAATCGGTCACGGGCTTCCACCAATGTTGTTGGTAGAGGTCCATCTTGGGCTGCGGCACGTCGGCGAATTGGCTGCTGTTGGCGGCGCCGCGGATGCCGATGTAGGCCTGCATTTGTTCCATGCGGACGCGATCGAGCTGGCCGACGAATTTCATCGATTCTTCGGTGGCGGTGCGGTAGAGCGAGCGCAGTACTTCGTTCGATTTGCAGCTCACCACCGCGATCGCGCCGCGCTTGGCTGCGCCTTCGACGAGCTGACACACAAGTGTCGGTTCGGGCAGGTCGAATGCCTCGATGAAGACCTTTTCGCCGCGCTCGATGCGGCAACTGTGGTCGAGCAAAAGTTCGGCGAGTCGGTCGATGCGGGGGTCGTGCATGGAAGTGGAGGATGCAGGGTGCGGGATGCTGGGGGCAGGGGATTCGGCGATCGGAGTGGGAGAATGCCGGCAACCATGATAGGCTGTTTGGCACGAGCGAACAATCGCGGCGGTCGCGTTGCGACGGTCTATAATTCGTAGGGTGGGGATTGTGGTTTCGACAACGGTACGAGGACTGCGAATGTCGACGGAAACATCACCGACAGAGCGAACAAAAGAAGCGGCTTCCTTTGCCGAAACCGCGTTGAAGCTTGGCGGCAAAAGTGCCGATGAAGCGCGGCGGACGGGCGCAATCGATACGGCCGATGATCAAGTCGAGTCGCTCTTCGCGCCGCAGTACCAAACGGTCAACAGCCCGGTGCATCGGGCTGTGTGGGACCGCGGGGTGCCGGTGGAGCTGTTTTTGAGCGCGCCGTCGAAGACGCCCGTCGATGTTCAGCAGGTGATGGACGACTCGGTGGCCGTCGTCCAACGGCACAAGGCGGCGGGGACGCTGCTCAACGAGGATAGTAAGATTGCGGAGCAGGTTCTGGCGGATTTAGGTCACGCCGGTTATTGGGGGTTGTTGGTCGGCAAGGAGTACGGCGGCTCGGGCGCGCCGTTTAGCTCGTTCGCACCTTTTCTCACGCGCATGGCGCTTGTCGATCCGACGGTGGCGGGGCTTGCTTCGGTGCACGGTTGCATCGGCGCGGTCGATCCGGTGCGGTCGTTTGGAACACCGGAGCAGAAGCATCGGTTCCTTCCGGGGCTGGCGGATGGGTCGCGGTTGAGTGCGTTTGCTTTGACGGAGCCGTGTGCAGGAAGTGATCTGACGGCGCTGCGGACGACGGCGCAATTGGATGGCGACGAATATGTTGTGAACGGAGAGAAGCTGTTTATCACGAATGTGGTGCCGGGGCGGACGATTGGTTTGGTGTGCCTTATCGAGGGCAAGCCGGCGGTGCTGATTGTTGAACTGCCGTCGCAAGAGAACGAGCATTTTCAGCTTCGCAAGTACGGCCTGTGGGCGCTCAAGCATACGTACAACCGCGGCATTATCTTTCGCGATTTCCGTGTGCCGGCCGAGAACCTGCTTATTCCGCCGCGCGGCGATGGACTGACGATCGCCTATCACGGATTGAATCTGGGTCGGATCGCGCTGTGTGCCAACGCAGCCGGCACGATGCGACTGATGATGGCCAGCATGATTCCCTGGGCCAGGTTTCGGCGAACGTACGGGGCGGCTATTGCGACGCGCGAGTTGGTGCGACGGCGGCTGGGTGAGCTGGCCGGGCTGATCGTTGCGTGTGATGCTCTTGTCGCCTGGTGTGCGGGCCTCATCGACCGCGGTTATCGCGGTGAAATGGAGTGTATCGTAGCCAAGATTTTTGGAAGTGAGGCGCAGAAACATGCGGCTGTGGAATACTTCATGAAGACGCATGGGGGACGATCGTTCCTGGTTGGACACAGCTTTGGCGACAACATCCACGAATACTTGGCGCCCTGCATCTATGAAGGCGAGGGCGAAATGCTTGGGATGGGCTTTTTCAAGTCGCTTGTGAAGCATCATGGCAAAACGTATTTTGAACCGATTGGCAAGGCGTTAGCGGAGGCTGACATCCGGCGGCCGAATCCCATGAACCCGGCTCATTTCTGGGCGCTAAAGGGCGTGGTGCTGCCGTATTTGAAATGGGTGACGGCGCGGCGGCTCATGCCGGTGGCGTCCGCGAAGTTGCCGGAAATGCCCAAGAATCTGCGCGAGCATGCCGAGTTTGCTTGCGAACGGGTGCAGCGGATGGCGCTTGAGATCTCCGGCACGATGAGCCGGTTCCAATTGAAGCTGGCCGACCGCCAATGCCGCATGGCCGAGATCTCACAGCGTTGTCAGGATACGATCACGATTCTGACCACGAGCATGTACGGTGCGCGACAAGACGATCCATTGTTGCGCGACGCGGCCGATGTTCTTTGCCAGAACTTGCGGCAAAAACTGCTGGGCCGCCGACCAGCGAATTATTACTTCCGGCGCGTTACGGAACTTGGCGCGGCCATCGCCGACGGGCAGTTCCGATCGATTGCCGGGGTCGAGGCCGAAGCCATTCTGATGCCGTACGAGCAGTGATGGCGATGAGTGCCGCGCTCTCGCCGCCGCGGCGTGAGCATGTCGTTTGAGCATGTCCGGTATCGTTGTATCGTTTGCAACGCTTGAACTTCGGAGGGATGATCGATACGTTCCCAAGCATGCCCACGCCGAAGCGGCGAGGGCATGCCACCCCGGACGGGCAGCCGTATGCCAACCGAATTGCCATCTGAGAACAATGAAGCTGCAAAGGCTGCCGATGCAGCGCCGTCGCCTCTTCGCAGCGTTCACACAACCAGCTTCCCGGCGATTCTCGATCAGCTGCAGAGTTCGCTTGCGGTAACAACTTACCAGGCGGGCAAGCTTGTTATCTTGCGCTCCGACGCCGGCGTGATCAACACGCATTTCCGCGCGTTTAACAAACCGATGGGCTTGGCCGTCGGAACCGGTCGGTTAGCAATCGGCACGGCGGTGGACGTGTGGGAGTTTCGCAATGTGCCGGCGGTGGCGGCAAAGCTCGAACCTGCCGGGAAACATGATGCATGTTTCCTGCCGCGTGCGGCTCATGTGACGGGTGACGTGCAGATTCACGAGATGGCGTATGTGAGTCGAGAGTCGAGAGTCGAGAGTCGAGAGCCGGACTTCAAGGCACGAGAGTCGCGGGTCGAGGGTCGAGAGTCGGAATCCAATGCGCACAGTGGTGCGAAGTTTGAGCGCGAGTCGCTGTGGTTCGTTAACACGCGGTTTTCGTGTTTGGCGACGCATGATCCGGACCATAGTTTTGCGCCGGTGTGGCGGCCGAAGTTTATTTCGCAGCTTACGCCGGATGATCGTTGCCATCTTAACGGGTTGTGTGTGGTCGACGGTTGGCCGCGGTGGGTGACCGCGCTCGGCGAAACGGATACTGCCGGCGGGTGGCGGGAGAACAAAAAGAGCGGTGGCATCGTCATCGACGTATCATCCGATGAAATTGTTGCCCGCAATTTGTCGATGCCGCATTCGCCGCGGTGGCATGCAGGGCGATTGTGGCTATTGGAATCGGGTACTGGCAGCCTGGGCTTCATCGATTTAAACAGCGGTACCTACCAACCAATCGTTCATCTCGACGGATTTACCCGCGGTCTGGAAATGGTCGGCAATTTAGCATTCGTCGGGCTGTCGCAGGTGCGCGAGACGGCAATCTTCAGCGGCATTCAGATTACCGAGCGACTCCAGGAAACGGAGCGCACGTGCGGCGTGTGGGTGATCGATATCCAGCGTGGCCAAGTAGTCGCGTTCTTGAAATTCGAGGAGGCCGTGCAGGAGATTTTCGCGGTCGCACTGCTGCGTCGCATGCGGTTTCCCGACCTAATCAATGATAACGCGGAGCTCATTGGCAGCTCGTTCGTCCTGCCGGACGATGCGCTGCGGGACGTACCGGCCGAACTGCGGGCCGGCGCTTAAGTTTCTCGCCAGGCGTGGCACGTTCGCCACATTGCTCCGTGCGAATCGGGACGAGCCGTGGTACGATAGCAGGTAGCGTCGATCTCCGTTTGATTATCGACTGCTGCATTTTCGCTCCGCGGATTCGCGAACATGATTGCTCAACCGAAATTTGTTGCAACGTTCTCGACCTTGTTATTCGTCGTCGTCTCGGAAACATGCCATACCGCGACCGCGGCCAATACGCCAAAGCAAAAACTGCGAGCGCTCATTATCGACGGCCAGAACAATCACGATTGGAAGACCACGACGCCGCTACTGCGGAAGGCGCTGGAATCGAGCGGTCGGTTCACGGTGGATGTCGCGACGTCGCCGCCGGCGGGGCACGATATGAGCGGCTTTCGGCCAAAGTTTTCCGATTACGACGTCGTGGTGAGCAACTACAACGGAGACCCATGGCCGGCCGCAACGAAAAGAGACTTCGAAAGGTATGTCGCGGGAGGCGGCGGATTTGTGGCGGTCCATGCGGCCGACAACGCGTTTCCCGATTGGCCCGAGTACAACCATATGATCGGCGTCGGCGGCTGGGGCGGGCGGAATGAAAAATGGGGGCCGCATGTGTACATCGACAAGCAGGGTGACCTCGTTCGCGACCAATCTCCCGGTCCAGGCGGCCATCACGGGCAGCAGCACGAGTTTCAGGTTCGCACGCGCGATCCTCACGATCCGATCATGCGTGGATTGCCGCCGGTGTGGATGCACACGAAGGACGAGCTCTACGACAGCTTGCGCGGACCCGCCGAGGATCTGCACATTCTGGCCACGGCCTACTCGGCGCCAAACAAAGGCGGCACCGGCCACAACGAACCGGTGCTGATGATCACCGAATACGGCAAGGGCCGCGTGTTTCACACCACGTTGGGCCACGCCGACTACTCGATGAACTGCGTGGGTTTCATTACCACGTTCCGACGCGGCGCCGAGTGGGCAGCGAGTGGGAAGGTGACGATTCCTGTGCCCAGGAATTTTCCGACGGCCGACAAAGCGCGGTCGATTAACGAATGACCTCACATTGTGAGTACCAAACGGCTGTGGCCACAAAAAGCACAAAAAATACATGAAGGATGTTCCGTGCTTGGTCCTCTGATGGTTGGGAGCAATCACTTTAGATGAGGCGCTCCGGGAATTCATGAGCGAAATCGGCCGGCGGGCGCTAGCCCCCGATCGGCACACGATGGCGGCGCAAATAACCGGACGCTAGCGCGCTCCGACTAATTATTCGCGCAATGCCCGGGAGGTCTCGGACAGGTAGTGGACGATGAAATCGTTTCGCCAAGAGCTTTGGTTCAATCTTCCAGCGCGGATGGAGTTCGTGAACATCACGCCGCAAGTGGAGAAGTGCGTGCGCGAAAGCGGCGTACACGAGGGGCTCTGCCTTGTGAATGCGATGCATATCACGGCCAGTGTCTTTATCAACGATGACGAGCCTGGACTGCATGAAGATTACAAGAAGTGGCTCGAAAAACTGGCTCCGTTCGATCCATCGCCGGAACGGTATCACCATAATCGGACCGGTGAAGACAATGCGGATGCTCACCACAAGCGCCAGATCATGGGGCGCGAGGTCGTCGTCGCGATCACGCAGGGCAAGCTGGATTTTGGGCCGTGGGAACAGATTTTCTATGGCGAGTTCGACGGTCGGCGTAAGAAGCGAGCACTGGTGAAGATTATCGGCGAGTGATGTGGCTTAGAACCTATCCCAAAATGCCCCGGAGCAGGGGACAGTTCCATTTTTGCTCCGCGGACTCCGCAAAAACTGGGACAGTCCCCGGCATTTTGGGATAGGCTCTTAGTAGTCGAGCTGGCTTGGCACAAACGGTGGCGTCGGTTTGGCTCTTATTCGACCTTCACCACTTTCCCTTGCTCGTTGACTTCGACTTCGATGATTTTGCCAACCTTGGTTTTGCCCTGGACTTCATAGATACCGTCCGGGGCTTTGATAACTTTGTTGAATGTGACGGTTGGCTCTCTTTTCTGCGCGGCGGCCATGACTGGGGGCGGGATTTGTGCGATTGGAACGACCTCCTTTGGTTTGGGAACGGCCGTTTTTCCGCAGCCAAGGACGGATGCGAACAGCGCAACGAAGGCGAAGGTACGCCGCATCAGAAGCTCCCCGAAAACATTTCCCCTCCGGCACGAGTGGCCAGAGCTTGATAGGTTG
>DASZZA010000507.1:0-6218 GCA_035545135.1 Lacipirellulaceae bacterium
CACATCTTGAAAGGTCACCGGCACGGCCCGCTCCAAAATCTCTTTGAATTGTTCGCGATGTTCGCTCAGCCGCAGCTCATCGACCAGCAGCTTCATCTGGTCGCGGTGGCCGATGTAGCGGACTGTTTTGTAATTCAGCTCGCGGACCTTACCGGCGAGCGTGTCGCACAACGTGCCGAGCCCGCCGCTGGTGTTGAACGCCTCGTAGCGCACGCCGTCGAGCGAAAAGTGCTCCAATCCCTCGAGCGGCAGTAAATCGATGCGACGCCCGGCGTGGATCGCTTCGCACGGGTTGCAGTACTCGTTGATCAACCCGTCTGTAGACCAGGTAAGATTGTATTTCAATTCGCCGGTCGGAAATTGCGGGAGCGCGCCGACGCGCATCTTCACCGTTTCGACGCGCTCGAACCAGTTGATGAGATCGTTGGCAACGATCGAGATGAAACCGGGCGCCAGGCCGCACTGCGGCATGAAAATCTGTCCTTCGGCCGCTTCCTGTGCGATGGCTGCCACAGCGTCGGTTGTGGCGACGTCTTCGGTGAGGTCGAAGTAATTTACGCGGCTTTCCAGTGCTGCGCGCGCGACCGCCGGATTGTGATAAAAACTTAGCGCAGAAAGGACGGAGTCGCAGCCCGACATCGCCGCAGTCAGCTCCGTCGGCTTGGAGGCATCGATGTGGTGCGTCTCCACGGCCGTGAGCTGAGAAATTCGCTTCAGGGCCGCGTCGCTTACGTCGCCAACGAGCACATGGTAATCGCCCGAATCCACCAAGAAACGGGCAATCATGCGGCCGATCTTACCGGCGCCTAACAACAAAACACGATGCATAGAATCACTGTACTAGATGATGAAGGCCGAAGATGGCTCAAAACGCGCAACCAACTCGTGGTTTAGCGTTACGCGTGAAGTTTTTCACGCCACCGCAAGCTGCAAAATGTGGTCTTTCCGCAGTATAATTGAAGTGGTTTCGTATTTCTGCGCTGGTTGAAAGTCGGGCATTGATTCGGGAGGAGAGTGCGATGCAAGTCACAAAAGAGACGGCAGCCGCCGAACAAGACCAATTCGCATGGACCACGCAGCCCGCCGCCGCCCGTTGGCTGACACGCACGATTGGGGCGCTCGCCGAGCGAAACGCGGTCATTGCGCAATTAGCCGAAGAGCTACGCAAATTGACTGGTACGCGACTAGTTGATTGGATCGATCACCTGGCGCTCAGCGACGCCGATTCAATGGGCCTCATTGGGGAACTGGCCGACATCGGCTACTCGCAGCCAGGATTGGAAGAGCAAGGCGTGTGGCGGCACCCGCTGGGCATGTTTCCAGCCGTGATCGTGGGGGGCACACGAACGCGGATGGCGTTGCGCTGCGATTCGGTGGATGATTGCCTTTCCGCCCTGCCTCAGAAGTTGGGTTTGCCGCGCGTCGATTCCGACGGAATAACGGGGCGGCGCGGCGGCACGTTTCGGCATGTGGCGATCGACCACCATCCCGATGCCGAGCTTTGGCTCGTCGAGCGCCACGGTTACACGCGCTTTGGCGCCCCTGTTGATTCGCCGGACGAAATTGCCGCGGCCGCGCGCCATCTTGACGCGTTTCGCCAACGGCAGCGCCATTTCCCCAACTTTGAAGCTGGCTTCCGGCATGCGTCTGATTTGTTCGCGGCCGCGGCCGATGAAATCGGAGTCGATTGGGCGTGCGACCTGTTCTTCGCCGCCGAACGCGAATACTGGCAAAGCCGCAATCGCGCCGGGAGAATCCAATACGAACGGCAAAATCGCCTCGGCCTGGGGTGGGCCAACCACGATCACCACACGTTCCGCTCCAGCCGCGCGGCGTTCCAAGATCTCATCGCCATGCTCGAACAAATGGGGTTCCAGTGCCGCGAGCGGTTCTACGCTGGCCACGAAGCCGGCTGGGGCGCGCAAGTCATCGAGCAGCCTCAGGCGCGCATCACGATCTTCGCCGACGTCGATCTTTCGCCGGAAGAAGTCGCCGGCGACTTCGCCCATGAGCGGCTGGCAGAGCGCGATCATCTTGGCACGGTGGGCCTGTGGTGCGCGTTGCACGGCGAAGCGTTTCTCGAAGCCGGCATGCACCACTTGGAATGTCAATTCGATTTCGACGCCGCCCGGGAGCAGTTGGCCAAAGAGGGAGTCGAAACCATGGCCCCCTTCACGAATTTCCCATACCTCAAGCAGGCGTTTACGAAGGGCGAAATGTGGCCGGTCGATCCACGCCGCGTTGAGCATCTGCTTGCCGCCGGACGCATTACGAGCGACCAGGCCGACCGGTTCCGCCGAGAAGGCGCGCTCGGTTCGCACCTCGAAATCCTCGAACGCAACGATGGCTACAAGGGCTTCAACCAAACGGGCATCAGCGAAATCATCACGCGCACCGATCCCCGCCGCGTATTCGGAGCATAAGCCGAATATGAGTCACAGTTGACTATTGGCGTCGGCCGCCAGGCCGAATCTACCGCCAATTGACATCACCCCACGATGGAATAGTCAAAGTCTTACGCGAGAATCTCGGTGCCCGCACGCGCCGGCGGCGCAAACTGTGCGTTACACGCCGCACAAGCATCCCGATCCCGCGGCACGACCTCGCCGCATTGCGGACAGCGCTCCAATTTTGCACGCCGGTGCTCGACTAAGTAGGCCAAAAAACCCGCCACGCCGAAGAGGAATACGAACACCGTCCACGTCGCGCTGCCGGGTCGGCGATATCTTCGCTGTTCCCTTAACGCCAGCCACGCAAGCGCCGTGCCTACGAGCAATACCACGACCATCGGCAGCCAGGCCACGTCGACCGCGTATGCCAGTGCCGCGGCGTAGCCGGCAGCTTTGTTCGCTTGCAGCACGGCTATTGGTCCGCCAATCAATAGACCAAGGACCCACACGATTGAAACGGGCGCCAGCAGTGCAAAGCGTTGTGCAGCGGAACGCTCGGGTGTCGGTACGTACCCAGCCAATCGTACCTCCTGCTCGCGCTGGATGTGCCCTTGGGAATTGATCCAGAGCAAGCGCACGATCGGCCCGCCGCTCCAGTATTCGTCATCCTGCTCGTGCGCGTCGATCAGCATCTCATCGGGCCCCGTGAGAAACACTGACATCCGTCGATCGCGCAGCTTCTCGGGCAGCATAAATTCCTTTTCATGGCCGTCCCAAAGATCGAAAAATACTATCCGGTCCGACTGGCGAAGGGCCCCTATTCCAGTCATGATCAGCTCTCCCTTCGCGACGCGTTCGGCCAACTCCTTGTCTGACTTCTCTCGGTCCTCGATCACGTCTTTCTTTGCGAACTGCCGCGACGTCACCTTCATTTGCACAGGTAGTTGATCCACTGTTTTTTTGGTCGTGTCTATTGAGCCAATAGCGAGATGCCCGGCAAAAGGCAGCCATGATCGCACGCTGCGCTCGCCCAGATTGATTTCCCACAGCCTGTCGGTACCCAGAAGATAAATACCTGGGTCGAAATTTCGGCCGCTGTAGTTGCTGTAGATATACGGCAACTGTCGGGTTGCCAGATCCTGGCTCGTAGAGGTCAAGTACCGGAAACCGTCCCAGCTGTTGTCGAAGGGCACGATGAACCGCTCTTCTTCCGGTGGCTTGGTTGCACGAAATCCGTTTCGTCCAATGTAACCTAGCGGCAATTTTGAAATGCCATCATATCCGACCACATATACGCTTCCGTTTCGCGCATCGCCGCAAACCAACCACCAAACGCCAGGTGGGGTTTTGCCATCGATTGCGCCAGCCACACGGCCATTTCCCTGGTTCCAAGGCTGTGGAACCTCGAACACGCCCGGCACCTTGTGCGGCTGGGGAAAATAAGCGCTGCCAAGCCAGCGTTCGTCTTTCTCTGGCCATGGCTTGCCATCGAGTGTTCGCAGGTCTGTTACCACGTTGGTGTTACCGGATTGCCGTGTGGTCGAGACGACCGGAGTACCATCCGCGTAAACGCGCAGCGAGTCATAAGTTATTTCATGCCCTGGAAACAACGAACCAGAGATCAACCCAAGCCACGCAATAGCGATTCCCCAGGCAATTGCGATCCCTGCGGCTACCACACAAGCCGCCACAATTCGTCGACTTAGCTGAGATTGTCGCTTCATTTTTCGTCCTTCGCTATCAGTAGTCGCGGGCTTGCACGTAATAGAAAACGGCAATCAGTCCCATGGCCGTCCCCAGCACCGAAATCAGGGCGGCTAACCAGAACCATGGCACGTAGGTCACCGCCACCGCCAGACCAATCCCCGCCAATAGCGGCGCAAGCCGCGAGCCGAACCAACGCGCCGGCCGAATGCCCGAAAGAAACGCTCCGACGTAGACGAGAGGCGTCATCAACCAAAGGTTCCAAGCCCACCCCGTCATCCGCCAATCAAACGGTGCCGGGATATGCCCGGGCTGCGCCGCCCACAGCGCGTAAATCAAAATCAACAGCGCGCCAAATGTGATCGCGATCGTGCCGCCCACTAAGAGCTTTAACCCAAAAACTCGCGCCCGCGGCAGCGGCCTGTGCAGCAGAAAGAAATACGTACCTTGGCCAAGCTCCCATGCTGTCTGACGCAGCCCCAGCGCAATTGCCAGCCCGCCTACGACGATACAAAAATAGAAGCCTAACCAATCGCCGACGAACGGGTATGAATAAAGCGTGCTACCCTGCCACGGCACAACGGGCGTCGCCGTCAGCTCGCCGAACATGTACACCGCGCCGATTATCGCCAGCGCGACGATCCCGGCCGACTCACGCAGCTCCTTGATCACGAGTGCTTTCAGCATGTTCCAGCTCCGTTGAGAAGATTGGCAGCGAGCGACGTGGCCCGCGGGTGTATTCGATGAACGCGTCTTCCAGATTCAAATCCAGCACTTCGATCGAGAGCGGCCCCAGCGCCTCGACGGCTTCTCGCTGCTCGTCGTCGTAGCCAACGAGCACTAGCTCCAAACTCGTTCCGTAAATGCGGCTGCTCACCAGCCGGGGCACCGACGGCGACTCCGGCGGATAGCCGGCAAACTCCAGCACCAGCTTGCGGACCGATTCGCGAAAAGTCTCCGTGCGGCAATCGACCCGCAGCACGCCATCGACCATGATGCCGATGCGGTCGGCGACGCGCTCGACGTCGCCCAGAATGTGCGAGCTGAACAGAATCGTCCGCCCTTGCCGCTGGATGATCTGGATGAGCGATTCGAGAAAGTCGCGCCGAACCACGGTATCGAGACCCAGCGTGGGATCGTCGAGCACCAACAGTTCGGGATCGGGCGCGACGGCGAGCGCGAGCGACACCTGCGCTTGTTGTCCACGTGACAGCCGCCGAAACTTTTGCCGCCTCTGCAATTCGAAATGATCGAGAATCTGGTCGACGAGCACGTCGTTCCAGCGCGGATAGAAGGCCCGCGTGAACTTCACCGCTTCGTCAATCGTCATCCATCCGTAAAGCGGATGTCCCTCGGCCAGATAAGCGATGCGGGCACGGGTGGCGTTGGAGAGCGTCTCGGCGTCCTCGCCCAAGAGCGTCGCTCGTCCGCTATCCGGCCGCACCATGCCCATCATCATCTTGATGGCCGTCGATTTCCCGGCCCCGTTTCGGCCCAAGAGCCCGTACACGCTGCCCTGCGGCACGCGCAAACTAAGCGAATCGACGACCCGCCGCCCGCCGTAGTGTTTGGTGAGCCGCTCCGTAACAATTGCGTTGGTCATTTCAGTAGGGTGGGCACAGCCCACCAAAATCGATGCTCAATTTCGTGTCTGGTTACAGTGGGCAGTGCCCATCCTACGTATTCTGCGAATTCAGCTACTCGTCCGTGGCGCCAGCCCCTGCGAATTGGAATCCGCGTATCCGCTTGGTAACGGCGGCTAACACTTCGTCGGATGAAAACCCCAAATGAACCGCATCGGTCAAAAAGCTGTCGATGATCTCGGTCAGTCGTTGCCGGCGCGCGGCGGCTGACAGCTCCGCCTGCGGCTCGGCGACGAAAACACCTAGCCCTGGCCGCGTGTTGAGCACGCCATCCCGCTCCAGCTCCGTATACACGCGGGCGACCGTGTTCGGATTGATCACCAGCTCTCGCGACAGCACGCGGACCGACGGCAATCGACTCCCGGCGCGCAGTCGGCCTCGCGCAACGGCCAGCCGAATCTGGTCCATGAGTTGCCGATAAATCGGCACACGGGTGGTAGGATCAACTTGAAATTCCATCGACGCCTCGTAACTGTACTAA
>DASZZA010000508.1:0-4273 GCA_035545135.1 Lacipirellulaceae bacterium
CCAAGTATTGAGGCACACGAGAGCAGGATTATGGGATACCGCAACGGGGTTCCAAAAGCGCTGCGTTATCGAAGAGCGGCTTTGGATCGTCCACCAGATCGCCAGGCCTACTATGAGCACTGTGACGATTGCTATCGCAACGGCCTTATTGTTCAGACGAACTCGCTTGGTGTTTTCGAAAGCTGTATTGATTGTTTCATGGTTGGACTGTGCAGGAAGTAGGGAGGAAGACGAGAGATCTCCAGGATGCACGTTGTTAGGCGGAGCCAGGTGAAACTCGGCGGCATATGAGCCTAATGGGAGTTCGATCCGCAATTCGTGGTCGTGCCCCGGCTCCTGGTAATACTGCGCGATTCGCTTCCGGACCTCGCTAGCTGTTGTGCGGACCACGGGGTCAGCGCTGGTGTCATAATCAGCGTTCCGGCCAAACACCTCTGCCCCGATAATTCGTTCCTTTAATCGATCCGTCTCACCCCTTAGCTGATGTTCAACGATATACTGAAGAAAAGCGGGACAACGACGACTGCTCCTGAAAGTGTGGTGAGAAAATAGCCTTGCGAGCTGCTTCTGAACAGCCTCTTTATCCGATTCGGATTGGGGGGACCATTTCGGTGTTGTGGTAAGTGGCATAGGGCCCAGGGACGAATGTCATTGAGTACACAACTCCTGAGAAAGTAGCCGAAGAACCCTTCGGCGTCAACCTACGCTGCCTTTCCCTTGCTCGAAGGAGGGTTGTGCACCACCAATAGCGTCAAATCCGCTTAGAGTCAGATGCTTCGGGGTAACCCTCTGTAGCGTACGCGGCCTTTGCCGTACTGTACTTGTCTCTCTTAGGGAAGCCATTTACAAGAGCATTGACCGGGAAGGGAATGCCTTGGTAGGCGACGAAATCCTAACGTGCCAGGGGTGTCGAGCGGGTTACCACATCGCTTGCATGGGGAGTCCGTATGGTCGGCAGCCCCGGCCTTGCCTCCCGGCTATACTCTAGCACCGAAAAAGGTCCGGACCGCGAGTTGATCGCAGCACGAAATGGGGGAAGCGTGAAGAACTTTATCGTGGGATGTTTGGCGATATTCTTGGCTGCAACAGCGTTGACGTTGAGGGTGGGGTCCGCTCAGGGGCCGTATGACTCACAAGCGGCGATGAGCAACAATTCATCCGACCCTCGAGACCTATCCGGCTTTTGGGCTCTTTCGATCGATAGCCGTCAGATACCGCCCGCGGTTTTGGTGCCGACCGTCACGAAAACAGCTATTGAGAAGCGCGAGAAGGCCGATCAAAAAGCTATCCGTTGGTGCAATTTGCTGGGCATGCCCTACATCATGGATCCCGGAAGGCCAATCGATATCCAGCTAGGGAAACGCGAGATGGTTGTCTTTGCTGAAGTACCGGCGTCCCCCCGCCATATCTATCTGGACCGGTCGGCGCATATCGACCCGCAGATTTTTGACCCCACCACGAATGGCGATTCCATTGGCCATTGGGAGGGGAATACGCTGGTGGTTGATACGATCGGATTTCATCCGGACCGCGGCATTACGGCGATTCCGGGCGGCGGGTTTCGAACAGCCACTACTCACCTAGTGGAGCAATATCAGTTGCTCGAGAATGGCGCTTTGCTATCAGTGAAATTTACGTGGAGCGACCCCAAAGTATACAAGACGCCGCACAGTTATGAGTTCCACTATTACCGCATGCCCGCAAACTATGAGCCGCCCCCCGGGCTGCCATGTAATCAATATGACGACTTGCGTACGCAGTTTCTCGGATTCACACCTGCGGCAGTGCGAAAGCCGTCGGATGTTCCCGGCGCCCGATAACGGAATATCTATGAAAATTGAGCGGAGGATATTCGAAATGATCAGTGGGAACAGTTTCAAGCAAACGGTGGGAACTTCATCGATTATTCGTAACAAAGCTATGAGTGTCGCGTGCGTTTGTGCCCTCTCCCTTTTGGGATTGAGCGCTGCACTCCTGACGCGGGCGGCGCAGCAAGATCCAACTTCGACGCCAAACATATTGCTGGAAGGTGATTGGGTAAGGACCGATACGAATGGGTCTGGAGATTTTGGCGGGCTTAACGCAAATGTCGCCAAGGCTCAGTTAACGCCCGCAGGTGAGGCAATTGCAGCTCGGGCTGGGCGAGGACGCGGCGGACGCGGGGGCGCGACTCCTCCGGCAGCTGCACCGGCCTCAGGGGCGAAGGAGACACCGCACGCTGCTGGACAGGCGTACGTGCTCGTTTCAATGCCGTGCAACGGTATGCCTGGAAACGGCATGGGTTCTTTTAATCCGGACTCCGGCGGTTTTCATCTCATCGTCGGCAAAACTCAAGTAGTGTGGGCACAGGAGAGAGGTGGTTCCCGCATCATCTATATTGACGGCCGTCCTCACCCGGATATCACCAACATCGCGCACCCGGTCTATAACTCCACGGGACATTTTGAAGATGGTGTGCTCGTCGTCGACACCGTGGGCCTGCCGACCGGAGGTGGAATTCCTGGTGGCGCAGTACGGGGCCCCAACACGCATCTGACCGAGCGATTCGAAGTCTCGCCGGACGGGCAGCACATGAAAATTGTTTACACGTACTCCGATCCAAGCCTCTACGTCGCTCCTCACACTTATACATACACGTTTGATCGAGCGGCTCCGGCGCCGACCTACGCATTCGAGGAATGGTGCGACGCGAGCGACCCGATCGAAGGCCAGTCGATCGTTCCGCCGGCTCAGCAGTGAGGATAGTACAGCCTTTGAGCATGCAAAAAGGGAGAGCCATGAAAGAGAAGCCGTTTGGCTTAAACGCAAGCCAGGCTTATTTTGTGCTGACCGCGTGCATCCTTGGAGTGGCGATCTTCGCATACGGACAGGGCGCGGCCAATGCTCCGGCTGCTGCGCCTGCTGCACAAGCTGCGCCTCATGAAACGATAACTCCGCTAGATGCTCCAGTGGTCTACGTCGCGTCAGGAAGCACCGGTTCCAACAATGGCATCATCGTCGGCAACGATGGCGTAGTCGTGATCGATACCGGAGTATCGGCAGCTTCGGAACAAGTCGAAATGCAGGAACTTTCTAAGATCACCCCCAAGCCGGTGACGACTGCAATCGTAACGCACAGCGACGGTGATCACGTCAACGGTCTTGCCGTGCTTCCTGTGGGAATCACAATCATCTCCCAGGAAAATTGCAAGAAGGAGATGGAAGCGGCGCAGAGCGCAGCTCCTCCCCAAGGAGCCCAATTCCCCGCCAAACCGCCGCTTCCCACGCGGACGATTGCGATGAAAGACAGCGCTACGATCGGCGGCGTCCAGTTTCAATTTCTGCATGTGGCCCCGGCCCACACGAGCGGTGATTTGATCGTCTATCTGCCTTCGCAGAAAATTGTTTTTACGGGCGACATCATTGCCGATAACAGTCCTTATCCGATCATCCACACGGAAAAGAATGGCTCGTCAGAAGGTTGGATTCAAACCGTTGAGGCGATTGTCGCGCTGAATGCAAACACATTTGTACCGGGACACGGAGCAGTGCACACGAAAGCGGATATTGAGCAGCGGCTTGCATCTGTTAAAGATCGCCGCTCGCAAATTCAGGCCCTGGTTGCACAGGGCAAGTCGCTCGATGAAATTAAACAGCAGTTGGGCGAATCTGCGCCCGCACCCGGCGGCCGTGGACCACGGTTTCCCAGTTTCACAGAAGTGGTCTATCGAGAACTCACAAAGAGCAGCTAGTTGCTCACGACGAAGGCACGCGCGGGAATGTCGACTCGAACTGTCGCGAACAACAGGCTCGGAGCCATCGCCTCATTGCCTGGCCTAACTGCAGAGCATGGCGATGTCGGTGGAAACGAGTAACTCTGCGCGCGGTTGCACGCGACCACCGACCTGCTTGATGAAATCGATCTTATTATAGAAACTATTCGCGATGTTTGAGACGCGAGCGTCTCGTCGTAAAAAGCCAGCGGCTCGACCGAACTCCGCCGTTCGTACGAGGCCCTGTTACCTATGTGTTGCCTATAACAGGGCCAACCTCGTTGCACACAATTTAGAATGTTAGCTTCAGCGCAAACTGAAACTGCCGTGGATTGTAGAAGCTGTTCGTCGCAGTGATTCGACCAAGGTTCGCGGAGTTTGGCGTCGCACCCGTGGTCGAACTGGTCCAGCCGCTGATGGTCGCGTTAGGTGCTCCGAAACTCGGAGTGTTGGTTAAATTGAACACTTCCGTTCGGAATTGCATGTTGATTCTCTCGGTGACCGCAAACGTTTTGAAGATC
>DASZZA010000509.1:0-5155 GCA_035545135.1 Lacipirellulaceae bacterium
TCGGCGCGGCGGTTGGCGCCGCTCAGCAGTGACGAACGTCGTGCCGAACTTGCCGGACGCGAGAGCCCGGATAAGAAAGGTCCGCGGCGAATCTTCGACTTCGGCGTCCCCACGCACTCGCTTTATACGATGGTTACCGCACTCACGATCGTCATCGGAGCCTTTTTAGTTTTTGTTTGGGTGGTCCGACGCGGCGCTCGCGCAGCGGGTCGGCACGCAGCGGTGCCGGCAGAAGCCGTCAGCGTGTTGGGACGCGTGCCGCTTGCGGGCCGACAAATCGCAGAGCTGCTCCGCGTGGGCAACAAGCTGGTTCTCGTGGCACTCACGCAGGGCGGCGCCGAGACCATCACCGAAGTCACGGATCCGGCCGAAGTCGATCGGCTCGTCGGCTTGTGCCAGCAACAGGATCGCCATAGCGCGACTCATGCGTTCGACCATGTGTTTCAGAACTTCTCGCGCGAATCGCCCGATGGCGGATTCTTAGGCGCCGACGCGCTTCCGAACTCTATTTCGCCAGTTGCCGCGGCGTACCGATCGCATCGAGGAGGCACAGCACGTGGCTAACCCGAGCGGGCACACAATTCGATGCTGTGCTCGTCGCTCGTGCGGCCGGTGCGTGTCGTTCGTTCTAAACGTGCGCTTGCAAATGATTGCAAAGCTGACCCTACCGCGTCTATTAGCGCTGCTACTTTTGTGCGCCGCCGTTGTAACTTTGACCGCGAGAACCGCATTTGCGCAGGCTAATGGACCGGCGGCGGGACTGCTGCCGAAGGGAATCGGCGGACCGGCGGATTGGACCAGTCCGCAGGGTCTGGCGTCCACACTGCAAGTGCTGCTGCTGCTCACGGTGGTGAGCCTTGCGCCGGCGATCTTGCTGATGACGACCAGCTTTGTGCGGATCATCGTCGTGCTGGGTCTGTTGCGTCAAGCGCTCGGAACTCAGCAATTGCCGCCAAGCCAAGTCGTGACATCGATCACCCTGTTCATGACAATACTGCTCATGGCGCCCGTGTGGAACGAGACGTACGAAAAGGGCATCCGGCCGTACACGAACAGCGAGATTGGTTTGAAAGAGGCGTTCGACCGCGGCGTGGAGCCGATACGCCGGTTCATGGGCAACCAGATTCAACAGACCGGCAACAGCGACGATGTCTACATGTTTCTGCGGTACATCCCGCAAAAGGCCGATGCGTCGAAGGGCACTCCGCCCAACTACGTTTATTACGATCCGCATGAAGGCGAGCAGGAGATACCGCTAATGGCCCTCTTACCGGCCTTCATGCTCAGCGAATTGAAAACCGCGTTCTTGATCGGATTTCAGATTTACCTGCCGTTCGTGATCCTCGACGTCGTTGTGGCCAGCGTGACGATTTCCATGGGCATGCTCATGTTGCCGCCGGTGCTTGTCTCGCTGCCATTCAAGTTGTTGTTGTTTGTGTTGCTCGACGGGTGGCACCTCGTGGTGGAGATGCTGCTGCAGAGCTTTCATTTGATTACGTAGCCAAACTGGCAGCACTTTTCCGCCACGTTGCGTTGATTTCTGGCTCTCGACACTCGACTCTAGACCCTCGACTACCTCTATGCATCCACAAGACGCTGTTGATCTGGCGCGCGAGGCCTTGATGGTGGCGACGCTGATTGCCGCGCCGGTTCTATTGGCCGGCATGATCGTTGGCCTGATTGTAGGCCTCATCCAGGCGCTCACTCAGATCCAGGAACAAACGGTCGCTTTCGTACCGAAGTTGATTGCGATGGTGCTCGCACTGGGAATTTCGCTGCCGTGGGTGCTCACGCGGCTCATCGAATACTCGCACGAACTGATTGCGAACATACCAAACTCACTATGACCGTAGGGTCGGCACTTCCCACCGAGTTTTACGTGGTGGGCGATGCCCACCCTACCCCCAAGCCTAAATGCCAGGGCTCGAAAACTTTCTCGTTACTCGGTTCATGGTGTTCACGCTGGTGCTGGCGCGCGTCAGCCCACTGATCGTGACCGCGCCGGTTTTCGGTTCGATGTCGCTGCCGCGGCAGGTGCGGGTGTTCTTGGCGGTGACGCTATCGCTGCTGATCACGCCGGCGTTTTTGAATGCGCCCCTGCCCCCGATCGAGAGCACAATCGAGTACGGCCGCCTCCTTGTGAACGAAGCCCTCGTCGGCTTACTTCTCGGACTCGGCCTCAACATCCTGTTTTCCGGCGTTCAAATAACGGGCCAGGTTGTGAGCCAACTGAGCGGCTTGTCACTAGCCGACGTGTTCAACCCGGGGTTCGACGAGGACATATCGGTGTTCTCACAACTGTTTTACTTTCTCACGCTGGCTGTGTTCGTAGCCGTGGGGGGGCATCGCATCATGGTGCAAGCGATGCTCGACACGTTCGCGGCAGCGCCCCCGGGACACGTGGCTTTGGGTACGAACGTTGTCGACGTACTTACGCACATCGTCTCGCAAAGCTTCGTGCTCGGCATTCGTGCCGCGGCTCCGCTGATGGTCGCGCTACTTTTGTCGAATCTTGTGCTCGGCCTTATCAGCCGCACGCTGCCGCAGATCAACGTGATCGCGGTCGGCTTCGGACTGAACTCGCTGCTGGCAATGGGACTCTTGTTTCTGTGCCTGGGCGCGGCGGCGTGGACGTTTCAGGATCCATCGTTGGCCGTGTTACAGCATTTGAAAGAGGCGTTAGTCGTTAGTCGTTAGGTGTTACGTGTTAGGCGTTCGTTGTCCGACCTCTGACCTCCGACCTCTCACCTCTTCCACATGGCCGAACATTCGGGCGAAAAGTCATTCGACGCGACACCGCATCGCCGGCAGGAAGCTCGCGAGCAGGGGCAGGTCGTTTTCAGTCAGGACCTTGCCTCTGCGGCGATGCTAATGCTCGGCATCTGCCTGCTGATGTTGTTCGGCGGCGGCGTGATCGAGTTCTGCGCGAAGTTGATGCAACATCAGTTGAGCACGGTTGCCGACTTGCACAGCTCCGAGAATACGATGCTCGCCGAATGGCTCCGGATGGGTTATGGACTGGCGATCGTTTTGCTTCCCGTCTTCGGGCTCTTGATGTTGGGCGGCGTGCTCGCAAGCGTTTTTCAGGTCGGCTTCTTGTGGGTGCCGGATCGGCTGGCGCCCGATATCAGCCGAATCAGCCCACTGGCCGGTCTAGGACGTATCTTTTCGATCAGTGGAACATCGCGGCTTGGTTTCGGACTGGTGAAAGTGCTCGTGGCGAGCGGCGTCGCGATTGCGGTTTTGTGGATGCGACGTAACGAGGTATTGAGAGCGAGTGCGCTCGACATCCCACAGCTTGCCCGATTCCTGGTTAGCATCTCGCTGCACACGATGTTGTGGATCGGGCTCGTGCTGGTGATCCTGGCCGTGCTCGACTACGGCGTGCAGCGTTGGAAATACGAGCAAGACCTGCGCATGACGCACCAGGAAATTCGCGAGGAAATGAAAAACTTGCAGGGCGATCCGCAAATCATCGCCCGCCGCCGGGCCATCCAGCGGCAAATGGTTCTCAATCGCATCTCGGGCACGGTGCCGAAGGCGGACGTGGTCATTACGAATCCGACCGAACTGTCGGTTGCTGTTCAATACGATCCGGAGGAAATGTTGGCGCCGGTCGTGGTCGCCAAAGGCGCCGGCGTACTGGCACAGCGAATTCGTCGCCTCGCGTTGGAAAACAACATTCCGATCGTCGAACGCAAGCCGCTGGCGCAGCTGCTTTACAAGGAAGTTGATATCGGCAAGCCGATTCCGACGGACGCCTATGCCGCCGTTGCCGAAGTATTGGCGTATGTGTACCAGCTCAAAGGGAAGAAGATTCCTGTGCCGCCGCGTGCCGCATGATTGATGCGATCATTGTTTAGCGTCGGCGGCGACGTCGCATGTCTTACGGCAGATTCGGCGTCGCCCCGACGCTAAACGTTTGTCGTCCGATTCAATCCCCGCCAAGTGTTTGGCCGCCGTTCGTGTAGTAAATGCCCGCAGGATGCGGACCTTTCTTGGTCGCCAGTATGGTCTGTTGTTGGGGGAACGTCATCTCCGGGCCGACGTACCAGGGATCAAGCAATTCATCATCGGATAGTTGCGGTCGATCCTGGATGATCCAAGGCACATTGCCGTTGCGGTCTACTCGTAGCGGACGATCGACGACCAGTACGTAATGGCAGATCCCCACGTTGGCAACCGTGCTGGTGAACTCCGGTTGCGCGGCGCATTGAAACAATTTGGGTCGTGGAAGTTGGGTCCCCGTCGGGATGCCGTTGACAGCCAGTTGGTCGGCCAGCGGCCGTTCCTCGATCCATTTCAAAATGTCGACCGTCCAGCGATTGGGCTGGGGAAAGCGCTTCGTAACATCGATGCAACGTGACAACGCGAAGCCGAGTTGGCGTAGGTTGTTTTGGCATACGGTCGATGCGGCCTTCGCGCGGGCGGCCTGAAGGGCGGGGAACAAGAGCGACGCCATGATCGAGATGATAAACAGCACGATTATCAACTCGAGCAGTGATGCACCGCCCCGAACGCGCTGATGCGAGCGACTAGGCATACGTCGCGCCCCCGCAACGGCCACTTGAGAGTAGACGTGTGGCCATGCCGGTATTTTGCCGCCGGGCGTCAAAAAAAGCAAGGAGAAACGGTGTCGCGATAGGCTCGATTAGCGTCGGCCGCCACGTCGAATTGATCCTAATACATTCGGCGTTGCCGCCGACGCTAAACAACCGCGCTCGGCGCGGGCGCTGCGTTGTAACCATAGCGCTGCAGATACGGCCCCCAACGGCCGCGGACGCGCTCGGCGACTTCGGGCGGAAGCACGTATTGGTTCGTGCGATAGTCCCGCGTTTTCATCCTGTAACGCAGGAGAGCCGGTTCCACGTTGGCAAAATTGCCCAGGTCGAGCCGTTGGTACACGGAACGCATTTCGGCTACAGGGTCGGCAACCAGATCTTCGAACCGCACGTCGATGAGCCGGTCGGAAGATACAAGCTCGCGGTCTCGTTCAAAGCACTCGTACATCCGCACGAACTGGTCAATCACGTGACCTTCGATCCAACCGGCGTCGTCGCTCGGAATCTGAAAGCCCTGGACCAAGCTGAGCGATTTCCAGAGCCTCACGGTTGACGGAAACAGCACCAGCGGATCGCGGACAATGTGGATGAAT
>DASZZA010000510.1:0-2694 GCA_035545135.1 Lacipirellulaceae bacterium
CGGGGCCGCCATGCTGGTTTTGCGAGCTTCAACGTTCCTGCATGCGGCCCCGGCAGCTTATCCTTAGCTTTCCGCCTTAACCAAGCCGTGTCCTGGAAGAAAAGCGCAAATCAATGCCGCGATACCTGATCTCGTTCGACGATGGTTCAATGGACCACATTCCTGCGGAGGACTTGCCAGCAGTGGATGAATCTGCACACGCTGTGGTCCGAGAGGCGAAGGTTGCTGGAATCTGGATCTTCGGAGGTGGGGTCCAACGCCAGCAGGCGAGCATTGTTACGACCGATGGAACCGTTAACGACGGACCTGTGCCGGAGACTAAAGCGGTTATCGGCGGGTTCTCGATCATAGAGGTGCCCTCGCGCGAAGAAGCGCTCGTTTGGGCGGCGCGGATCGCCAAGGCTTGTCGATGCACACAAGAGGTCCGCGAAATCATGTTCGATCCAGACTCGTAATCCGGCCGAACCAGGCGGTGCATCGGAGCGGTCGATCCGGGCGTTTTCAAATGGCAAGTCACTTGCGCCCGCCCGGTGGCCTTGGTCGTTAGCTGCACAATGTGGGCGTGGCCGAGCGCGTCCTGAGCGTCGGCGATTCAGCGCAGAGATTTGGTCGCCAACTATCGTGGAAGCAGCCCCTCCAGCCGCGGGCTGGCGGGCTTTACCTCTTCTCGACCAGGCAGGTAGCACAGCCTGCGCTGCCGATGGGTACGGATCGAACAATGGAGCAGTCGCTGGCGGCGTTGGAGACCAACGATGCCGACCACATTCGAATCGGTTGTAGCGAAATACCTACGTTCCGGCAGCCCAGCACGACGAACTCGCGAAGAATATGCTACAACGCTCCGCAAGTGGTCGCGGTGGGGGCGGCGCGGTTCGGCTGGAAAACCTTGGCAGGAAGGAGATCCGCGAGTTCCTGGATTGGGTCCACGAAGACGCCATAGCTCGACAGGCTCGGAACTCAGGCCGCACTTCGAATAAAGTGCGATCGCATCTGCGCGCCGTGATGTCGTGCGCTTGGGAGCAAGACCTGGTCGATGCTCTTCCGCGGTTTCCAAAGTTGAAGCCACAGCGCGATGTTGCTGGCAGGCACTATCTGACCAAGCCGGAGATCAATGCCCTCTACTTCGCCACGCACCAAATGAGACGACCACGAGGGTGGAATGATCGGTTACCGATTGGTCGGTACCGGAGGAGTGCGCTGGTAATCTTCTTCAACTATGGAGTCGACACTGGGACTACTTGGAAGACGCTTCCGTTTCACGAGCCGATTCTCTGGCGGCACGTGTCTTGGGAACGACAATCGCCCGACCGAGAGATCAAGGAGTCGTGTCCCTGGGGCTGGCTCTTCTATCGCCGTGTAAAGGCAGATAAGACGTTTTGGCGGCCGATGAACCGCACGGTTCGCTTGCACCTAATGAGCATCGTGCCCGATAACCCGAATCCTGACTCGCCCGTGTTCTTTAGGGGCGGAACTCGGCCTAACAATCGATTTCGAGCGTTGTGCAATCTCGCCGGCTTCCGGCCCAAAACGAGCATTGATACCGGCGAGCAACGTCCCTGGGTGCTGAAGGACCTTCGCAAGACGTGCGCGACGCACTAGGACGAGCACATGCCGGAGTCATCCGTCGAGATACTTGGTCACTCCGCCGACGGGATCACGTACCGCCACTACGCCCATCGCGCGCCGCTGGCTTTCCGGGTGATTATGACCCTTCCGCAACCGTCGGCGTTCAGGTCTTTGGCCAATGGGTTCGATGGGCAGTGCCCTTGCTGCAGGCGAAGGTTTGTCGAGGCAGACGGACCCTGATCGATGACAAGCAACTGACTCAGGACGTGCCCAATCGGTTCGACCCGAGCGCGCAGCGTACTTGCATCTCACGGCTCGATGCTTAGCGGCTATCGCCGATCAATTCAATCGTACTATTGAGCGCCCTCGGATCAGCCAATAAAGACCAACATTGAGTCCTAACAGCACAATCATGCCCGCAAGCCCCATGACGCCGACAAGGAGCGGATCGCCTCCTCGCAATATTATCGCGGGGGCAAGAGCGATCCCGTTGAGCGAGCCATACATCACGGCCGCCGCGATAACGGATTTAGCTTGATAGAAAATGTAAGCGATTAGCGATGCGAACAGCACTGTCCCAATGGTCATTGCAACGATGCCAAGATAAGGATGCCCCGGGTAATTGTGGCCGTAAAGCAGAAAGGGAATGTGCCACAACCCCCACATAAATCCCACCAGCCAAGACGATTTCCAAAACCCAAGCGGTGCCCACTCTCGTTGCAGAACCCTCGCCAACCCAACTCCTCACCGAAACGTGCGACATCGGCGCGTCGCACTTCTCGCCTCGTTGCCACGGTCGCGATCGCTGGCTTATGGCCGGTCTATCGGGGCATCCAACGAGACTTAGCTCGCGCAAAAACCGAAACCATGTGTTTCCGCTTTGTCACAAATCTTCTTTGCCCTTGAGTGTCGCAGCCAGCGGGTCACCGTGCCGCAACTGAGTTTGTTTTCCAAGCGACCGCTATTTGCGGGCAGGTAGTGTCTGTCAAAATGGCTTCGGAGAGGGGGACAGTCCCATTTTGCTCCGAAGACTCCGCAAAATTGGGACATTCTCCGGCCGTTTTGTTAGAAGCTCTTAATCTCCCGGCAAATACAGCAGTCTTCCGCAGGCTTTGCAGAACACGACCT
>DASZZA010000511.1:0-6483 GCA_035545135.1 Lacipirellulaceae bacterium
GCATGTGGCCTTCCACGATCATCAGCGGTTCGCGGTAATACGTGATGATCCCCGGCGACAGGTATTGATGACGCAGCGCGAGCACCTCGTCGCGCGGCGGCCCGTCGTAGGGCGCCGGCGTGTGGTCGCAAATTGGCAACGATGGTCGTAATTCAGTGGCCACGGCAAAACTCCCGGGCATTAGCCGACGACAAGGGGTAAACTGTAATTTTATCGTGGGTTGCCCGGTGACGCTACAGTCGTCAAGGACAGCAGGGCCGTCGGACGAATGCTTCCGGTTAGCCGATGAGTGGCACAACCTGAGTCTTCGAGGGGCGCGGTCGTCGGCGAACCTCTGCAAGTACACTTGCGCCGCAGAATTTCCCATGGTTCTATCCAATCGCGAAAACAGATTCGCGCTGCAGATAGCGGGCGTCCATTGCCGTTGACCCCTATCCTTAGTCACGATTAACTGATGGGGGCGGCCTTGCGTAACACCCTCATCTCCAGGAACTGCTCATGTCGAACGCCACAGCTGCCGACGGCATTCAGGAACTTTCCGCCGACCTCTCCGACTCCCCCTACTACAGCCTCGATATGGCGCCGGTGCCGCGCGCGGGCCGGCGTTGGGCGACGAAGGACCTGGCCGTCCTGTGGATCTCCATGTCGGCCTGCATTCCGACGTACATGCTCGCCTCGTCGTTGATTGATGAGGGAATGAATTGGTGGCAGGCGATCGTCACGATTTTCCTCGGCAACGTGATTGTGCTCGTGCCGATGATCGCCAACGCCCACGCCGGCACAAAGTACGGCATTCCGTTCCCCGTTTATTGTCGCGCGTCGTTCGGCATTCGTGGGGCGAATATTCCCGCGCTGTTGCGAGCCCTTGTCGCTTGCGGCTGGTTCGGCATTCAAACCTGGATTGGCGGTTGGGCCATCTACAAAATTCTTACAGTGTTCTACCCATCATGGGACGCTTTGCCGAACTTGCCTCAGATCGAAATCAACGCGGCACAAGTCATTTGCTTTCTGGCGTTCTGGTCGATCAACATGCTCGTGATCTACAAAGGCATCGAGTCGATCCGGATTCTGCTCAATATCAAAGCTCCGCTACTGATTGCGCTGGGGCTAGCCTTGTTGGTGTGGGCCTATGTTCGTGCCGATGGATTTGGGCCGATGCTCTCGAAGCCTTCCGCATTTGTCCCGGGTGGCGAAAAGGCGGGACAGTTCTGGGCGTTCTTCTTCCCCTCGCTCACCGCAAACGTCGCGTTCTGGGCCACGCTCTCTCTCAATATCCCCGACTTCAGCCGCTACTCTTACTCGCAACGCGACCAAGCGTTGGGCCAGGCGCTCGGCCTCCCCACTACGATGGCGCTGTTCTCATTCATCGGCGTCGCGGTCACGAGCGCAACCTCCGTCATCTACGGCAAACCGGAGTGGGATCCCGTCGTCGTACTGAGTAAATTCACCAGTCCCATCGTGCTCGTCGTCGCGATGATCGCACTGTGCATTGCCACGCTGGCGACGAACATCGCGGCCAACGTGGTGAGCCCTGCCAACGATTTCGCACACCTGTGGCCGCGGCGTATTACATTCCGCATCGGCGGCCTGATCACCGGCATTGTCGGAATCGTCATTGAACCGTGGAAATTGGTGAAAGATCCGACCGGCTACATTTTTACTTGGCTCATCGCGTATTCCGCGCTGCTAGGCGCCGTGGGCGGAATTCTCATCGGCGACTACTTCGTAATACGCCGCACCCATTTCGACCAGGCTGGCCTTTACCGCCGCGAAGGTCCCTACTGGTACCGCGGCGGTTTCAATCCAATCGCCGTCGTCGCGCTCGTGCTTGGCATCTTGCCCTGCGGACCAGGGTTCATCGCGACCGTGTCAAAAAGCGCTGCCGCGATCATTCCACCATTCTGGGTCAGTCTTTATCACTACGCCTGGTTCATTAGCTTCGGCATCGCGTTTCTGGTGTATGTACTTTCGATGAAGGCGATTGGCGGCAATGACTCAAACCGCATCGAATCATACTAAGCGGACCAGCCGCGGCGACTTTCGGCTTCTTCTACGTCGCTCGTTCGTCGCCATAGCAGCATGCACGTTCGCGGTCGTCTTCTGTTACTACTTCATCGACCGTCCGGTCGCGTTTTTTGTCCACAACCATCGCATTGCCCGATTCGAGGAGTTCCGTTGGCTTACCGAGCCGCCGCCGCTCGTGCAGAGCTGGTCGCCGCTGGTGCTCATCGCGCTTATCATCCGCAGGGCAGGGGGGCCTTGGCGGCGCTGGGAGCATGTACTTTTCCTCGCCTGCGTCAGCGTGATCGTAGCCGACCAATTTCGCCAATCGCTCGGCGACCTCTGCGGTCGCTACTGGCCCGAAACCTGGCACGACAATAACCCGTCGCTCATCGGCACCGGCGCCTACGGCTTCCACCCGTTCCAAGTCGGCGACGACATCGGCAGCTTCCCCTCCGGCCACGCGACACGAATTCTGGCATTCGCCGCCATCTTCTGGCTCGCGATTCCCCGCTGGCGATGGTTCTACCCAGTTCTCGCGCTACCCATGCTCATCGCGCTTGTGGCAATGGACTACCACTTCGTCGGCGACGTAATCGCCGGTAGTGTGCTAGGTACAATCGTCGCCACTTGGGCGACTCGCTTAAGCGCGCTCGAAGAAGCAACTTCGACAGGATAACAGGATTCGCCGGATCAACAGGATGAGAAGAATCCGGGGACTGGCTCATTTTGCGCAGTCTTCGGAGCAAAATGTGCCTGTCCCCCTCGGTGTCCACAACCTAATTCTTCATCCCGCCAATCCCGTTATCCTGTCTATCGCCCCGCGTCACAGCGCCGTAATCGCCCCATAGGTCTCCGGCCGGCGGTCGCGGAAGAATTGCCACACGTTGCGGACCTCGCGGATCATGTCGAGATCCAAGTCGGCAATCACGATATCGTCCTCGGTTCGCTTCTCGCTCTTGGCGATGAACTGCCCGCGCGGATCGACGAAATAACTCTGTCCGTAAAACTCGCCAATGCGCCACGGCTCTTCCCAACCGGGCCGATTGATGGCCCCGACGAAGTATTGATTCGCCACCGCGTGCGCCGGCTGCTCCAGCTTCCACAAATACTCGCTCAGCCCGGCCACCGTCGCCGACGGATTGAACACGATCTCCGCGCCGTTCAGGCCCAGGCAGCGTGCGCCATCCGGAAAGTGCCGGTCATAGCAAATATAAACGCCTACCTTACCGACCTTCGTGTCGAATACCGGGTAGCCCAAGTTGCCGGGCCGAAAATAAAACTTCTCCCAGAACCCAGGATTGCAATGTGGAATATGAATCTTGCGGAACTTGCCCAAGTATTCGCCCGTGGCATCGATCACGGCCGCCGAGTTGTAGTACACGCCCGGCAAATCCTCCTCGTACATCGGCACAACGAGCACCATCTTGTGCTTCTTGGCCAGGTCCTGCATTAGCTTGGTGGTTGGCCCCGGGATTGGCTCGGTGAGGTCGTACCACTTGATCTCCTGCTCGGCGCAGAAGTATGGCCCGTAAAACAATTCCTGCAGGCAGACCACTTCCGCGCCCTTATCGGCCGCTTGGCCGATCATAGCGACGTGCTTGTCGATCATCGCTCGCTTGATCTTCTCGACCGGCGAAGTGGCCGGCTCACATAGCGTGGCCTGAATCAAACCACCGCGAACAATTCTGGGCATGTGAAACCTCGTATTCAGTAGGTCCGTCAGGCACAGCCTGAACTACGCCACCGCTGGTGCCGCGCGGCTGGTGATTTTCTCGCAAAATGTTAATATAACATCTTAGCGACCAGCGCGTAGACTGAGCACAATGCTCGGCGAATCCAATGCTGCTAAAGAAACTATTTGGAATGCTTTTATTCTGGGGGCTCGGTCTCTGGATGCTGCATGGCGTGCGAACCGAAATCCGACGCGGGGGTGGGCGGGGCTGGCTGCCGAATGGCTGGCCAATTTGGGATATTCGGCGCGACAGCGATCCGATAGCCTTTTGGACAGGCGTATTGATTCACTCAATGATCGCGGTTGGCTGCTTCGTCGCCGGTCTGGCAGTGCTGATATGTATTAACGGTGGTTAATCTTTTCACCACGGCGACTACTGAGATCGAGGTAATCGCCCACGCTACGCGCGCCCTGATAGCACTTGCTCGAGCCTCTCACGCACGCCGAGTTCGTCGGCCCAATGTCGCAAATAGTCAGCGTCGAGGCTGAGTTGCATCGTGACGATGTCCGCAACGTCGGCAATATCGCGCGGTCGGTTTGAAATCAGTTTTAGCAGGATCAAGTCTTCCGGTGTGACCAGCCAGGCATCGAGTCCGTTCACGGTGTCTCGAATTCGTCGCGAGATGAGCGAGCGCAAGAAATTATTTTCGGCCAGGAAGATATCAGCAACGATCGAGCGACCATCAATAAAAGTAGCGGCCTTGATGAACGGCAACCCCGCCACTTGATCCACCCACCCCTTGTCGTAGATTTCGGGGACGTCATATTCAAGGCGGCGGATTTGGGCGACGACCTTTGGCAGTTCGGCTCGATCGATGAGAATCGCCAAATCCACGTCGTAGGTTGGCCGCGGAATACCATGTGCGCGAACCGCCAAGCCGCCCATCACCGCGTACGGCAACTCAAGCCGCTCGAAAAGCTGCACAAAATCGTGAAAGACGGCTTCAACCGGGCTCATGAGCAGGGTCCGACTTCGCGCGTTTATCCGCGGCCGCGAGGCCTTCCAATATGCGGCGCGTGCGCTCGTCATTCTCACGATTGAGTAGTTCGAATCGCCGGTCCACGACTTCCTTCGGGCCCTTGAGCAATTGTGGAAAAGCCCAGTCGAGCATCTCGAAGGTCAGGGCCAAACGCTGCCCCGGCGTCATGCGGCGATACGTGGCCAATTGTTCGTTGCTGAGCATGGTATCCATCTCCAGCTTTCCGTTCATTGTACCGGTTTGACCTTGAGTTGCATCCACCAATCACGGCTCTGGCTGTTGCAGTCAGAATCCGTCACAATGGCGTTAGAATCAAGTACAGTCATAGTTTATGGAAACCAATCACAGAACGTGGCTGACACGGTTTTTATCAATTACCGCGGCCGTCATTGTAATCGGCTTTTTCTTGTTTGCTACTCTGCTGGTTGGGGTCTATTATTTCCTGACGTACGCCGCCCCGGCGATTCGAGCGGGATGGCCATTTAACTGACCGATTGACCTGCATCACAACCGGCGTTCAAACGTAAATGGTGGTCATCAATGGCAACAATCACAGCTTCGGCGACTAAATCCGTTTCCGTACTCTTCTGCGGCAAGCAGACTGAAGTTAAATCCAAACGCTCCGGCGACGTCTAAAACCCATCCACCGGCCAGGTGATTGCCCGCGTACCGTTCGCCACCGCCGAGCAAACCGGCAGGTGGTCGATGCCGCGGCAGTGGCGCTACCGACTCAAAACAACGCCATCATCACGCTGCTGCTTGGGGCAGCCACTGCTATAATGTTTTAAGCGGGAGATCAGCCGCTTTTACGGTGTCATTATACGCATGTACATGGAAGCCAGCGCGCCGCATCACACGCCGCGCTTCCATGCATATTATCAGGATGATGTAGGCGTATTCGGTTTGGCTTCCATTGAATTGATCGCCGGCTCCCTGCCACGGCGGCAACGTCGGCTTGTGGAAGCGTGGGCGGAACTGCACCAGGATGAATTGTTGGCTGACTGGGAACGCCTGCAAGCCGGCGAGCCGCCCGAGCCGATTGAGCCGCTTGACTGAGTCCGAGGACAGCCATGCTACACCCAATTTACAGAATCACTTCATTTCAAATCGAAGGTCCATACACATTGCGCGTGCGGTTCGACGACGACACGGAGCAGGTGATCGATTTTCGCCCGATGCTTGCCGGTGCCATGTTTGGGCCGCTGCGGGATTTGACGGTTTTCAATCAGGTGCGGATCGATCCGGAGGTTCATACGTTCGTTTGGCCAAACGGCGCGGACTTCGATCCCGCGACGCTGCACGACTGGCCCACGCACGCCCCCGCCATAATCGCCCGCGCCGAACAGTGGTCGCTCGCGCGAGCCTAGGAACGCGATCCGACGAGAACAACGGAGTCGGCGGCGGGACCATTTATTGAAGCTGCTGAAGCTGATGGGCGAGGCCGGCCGGATCTTTGACAAGACAATTTTCGCAATCAAGGCGATCAGATTTTTGTGCAACTGGCCGAACTCGCCGAAAACTGTCACAATAATCCATTCAGCAGTTCTTTGATCCTGTTCGGAGTTAGCAGCATGGCGATAAGTACTTCACCAGCAATCAGAATGGCCCCAATTTTCGTTCGCGGCAAGTGGGCGGAAGCGAAATCCAAACGCTCCGCCGACGTCTACAACCCTTCCACCGGCCAGGTGATTGCCCGCGTCCCCTTCGCAACGGCCGAGCAAACTGGCCAGGTCGTCGAAGCTGCAGCCGCCGCGCTGCCGGACTGGG
>DASZZA010000512.1:0-3154 GCA_035545135.1 Lacipirellulaceae bacterium
ACGTGAAGAAGCCGATCGCCCACAATCCGACGATGCCCGAAAATGCCAGGCCCAATCCGATGAACGCATGCCTGCGCCACGTCGGATTCCGAAACAGCTCGCGATACGAACCGAGTTTGCGAGCGATGTCGCCCGTGTGACTTGCGCGCTGCCAGCGTTCAGGCTCTTGGAGCCGCCGGAATATCAACAGCGCTAACAGCGCTGGAACAGTCCCCACGACAAACATCGGTCGCCACACATTGGATATCAATCCTCGTGCGGCAAGAGTGCCCATTCCCATACCGATCAGGGCCGCGCTCACGTTGCCAATTGCCGAAAGCGCTTGCAGCACGCTGAGGCAATACGGCCGTGCGCGATCGGGCATTGCCTCGGCGACAAGCGCGACGCCAACGGCAAACTCGCCCCCAACACCCATGCCAGTAAGGAAACGGTAGAACGAAAAGTCCCAGAATCCGACGCTCAGCGCGCTAAGACCCGTACACAACGAGTACATCAAGATGGTCATAATCATCGTGCGTGCGCGACCAATACGATCGCCCATCACGCCGAAGATCAGGCCGCCGCTTCCCCAACCGATGAGGAATAGCGACGTTGCGTAACTACCGTATGCGTCGATCGTCGCTTGAGTTGTCGCGCCGTGAAGCAGCTCCTTCATCGCTGGTTGGCGCGCCAGCACGAATAATTGCTGGTCCAAGCAGTCGAACAGCCAGCCCAAAGCGGCGACTAGTAGCACAAACCATTGGTAGCCATTGAGCTCTCGATACCAGCGATAACGTGTTTCGAGCATTCCACCTTCGCTTTCATTCTGGAAGTTCGGCGTGCTGCGGCTCGGGGAGCCAGAAAGAGAGAACGATATTGGCGACATAAGCGATCGTGCCGACCAGCATTGCCGCCGCCGCCACTTTTGCGGCATCCGTTTGTCCCGGCATGATGAGCGCCAGCTCGCTCGTGACGATTGCGAACGAGGTACCGATCATGCGCCCGCCGATATTGGCGGCAAAACTTTCGCCCGTGCCGCGCAAATGAATTGGGTACACACGCGGCAAGTAATTCCCCCAAAAACTGAATTGCCCGACGGTGAAGAGCCCGACAAAGAAAATGCCGTATTCGAGCGCAGCTTGATTATGGTATGCCGCCAGCCCAAAGACCATTGGTAAGATCACCAGTCCGGGAAATAAAAACGCTCGAATCAACCAGCGCCGACTGATGATCACGGTCACCAACAGCGCAAGCACCAATCGACCGGCCAAGCCACCCCACTCTTGAGTTTGCGAAACCTCGGCCGCGGCTTTCTGTATCACCGCCCCCGCCGCGCGGCGTGCTTCTACATCTTTCAATCCTTTCGTCGCTGTCACCACCGACGCATGAACGTCGGGCACGGCCGGCACGATTTGCGGAATTTGCTGAATTGCGCCGAACGCCACGCCGAAACTGAAAGCCATCATCAACGTGGTGATCACGGTCGTGCGACGCAGCTCGGGCGCAAATAGCTCGCGAATCCGCGGCCGTCGCAACGTTCCGGCCGCCCGTTTCGCTTGCCACGCTGGCGATTCGGGCAGGAACGGCCGCGCTACGGCCAACGGCAACGCGGGAATCAATCCCGACATCAGCGTGTACCGCCACGCCGCGTGCGGCTCGACCACATGACCGAGCGACGCGAACCAACTCGGCAAATGAATCGCTGGAAACGTCGCGGCATTCTTAACGATCCAGTGGTTCACGATTGCCACCAAGATGCCGCCGAACGAGGCAAAGAACTGCGTGTATCCAAGCACGCGCTCGCGCTGCGCCGGCTCTGGAAAGAGCTCCGCCAGCCAGGCGACGGCGGCGACGAACTCCACGCAGACGCCAATAAACGTCGTGCACCGCAACACCAGGAGCATCCAAATTGAAGTCGAATAGCCCGTTGCAAATGCCGACACGGCGTAAAGCAGAATGCTCCACGTGAGCACGCGTCGCCGACCCAGACGATCGGTAAGGTACCCGCCCAGCAGGCCAAAGACTCCGCCCACCAACGCTGGAATGAAGAACAACAGCCCACGCCACAAGTTGAACGGTGGTGTGCCGGGCGCCGCCTGCAGCAGTTCCAGCAACGCCGGCCGCAAAATCAGCGGCATCATCAGCAACTCGTATGTGTCGAACGCAAAGCCAATCACCGCGATAACGCAGATTGTCCACTGTATTGGCGTTAAACGCGACGAGTTCGACATTCGTTAACTCCGCTGTGGTGAGCCGGCATTCTAGCAAAGTCCCGGGCCACGTCGAAGGGCGGGCATCACCCACCAGAAACGACTTCGCTACAATCGAACCATCGGTGGGCAGTGCCCACCCTACCGGAACGGCCGTCGGCGGCCATTCTATCCGATGATTACTCGCGGCTGCTTCGCAGGATCAGGCTCCGACTTGAGAATCAGTTCCCGCACGAGCCACGGTACATTGCCTTCGCCGAACAGCAGAAAGTTAAGATTGGCCGCCAGCGGGCTTTCGCCCGACCAGCCAAAGTGAATTTCGGGCGGCTTGCCGGTCTTCGATAGTTCGAGCGCCACCGTGGCCACGGCATGGGCGACCGACGCGCAACGCGTCAGCCGTAATATGAATCGTTCATCCTGCTCGGTGATTTCGATCATTGGGTTGTGATGAAACTCGCTGGGGTCGCCGACGTTCGCTTCGACGAATACGATCGGTGTCTTGGGCCCCAGCCGATGAACGCGGCGAATCTTTTCATCCTTCTCGGCGATCGTGTGGTGCCCAGGTCGATGCGGCACGAGCACCGGAAACTCCAAATGCCGCATTGCGTCCCATAGGAACCGCGAGTGCTCATCCACGAATTCAAATTTCTCGAATCGAAGTTCCGTGCTCCGCCGTGTGCGCGAGATGATCGAAAACACAAGCACGGCCAGTATGAACGCGCCGGCGATCTTAATGCCGTCCGGCTTTTCAATGACGATCGCCACCGTCGTGTAAACGAACACGAGCGTCGCCACCAGGTAGCCCCAGTGCAGTCGCCGCCACCAGCCGCCGAAGCGCTTCCGCCAATCGTCGATTACCACGGCGACCGCCGCACTGGTCATCAGCACCATCACGCCCGTAGCGTACGCACCCCCCTGCTCCGTCACGCTTGCGCTGAATATCCACGTCACGATGAGGTTGATCA
>DASZZA010000513.1:0-2049 GCA_035545135.1 Lacipirellulaceae bacterium
TGTTCCAGATCACCTTCCTGATCTACGCCACAGGCTTTCTTGACGAACTGTCGACATTCGCGGAGGGCGAGACGATCGCCATGAGCAAGACGACCTTCTGCTTTTTCTTCCTCGCCTTCTCGACCTATGTCGGAGCATTCAGCAGCGCGGACAACCTATCCGGCTATAAGCGGCTCGTCGCTGCGCTGCACAGGCGGGCGAGGATCGATTTTCTGACCGCACTGCCGCCATGGGTAGTCAGCGCAGCCGGAATGACGCTCGCGCTGGCCGGCGTGTTCGTCGTACCGGCCGGCGGAATGTTCGCGGGCCATAAGGAAGGGCTCGAGATGTTTTGCCTGTCCGTAATGTTTCTTGTTGTGCGCGACGCCGCGGTGTTCCATCTGCTGTTCCTGAGCGGCAGAATGCGACATATCGGCTTTTATCTGCTTGTCTACATGGTCCTTTGCTATTTTCTGCTGCCGCTCATGTTCGGCGAAATGCCCCACGGGATGACGAACCGCCTAGCGGGCTTCTTCTATCCTCAGGACAGCCACGACTTCACCGTTTCGGCGCTGCCGCTTGCGCTTGAGGCCCTCTTCGCACTGGCAATCCTGAAATCCATGCTGGGGCCAGAAAAAGGACGAATTTCGGCCCGGGCGGTTTAATGGGTGGCGACGGCAGTAGCCTGCGGCTGCTTCATGAACTTCAATTCCTCCCTTGAGTAGCGTACGGCGCTGTATATGTTGGGAATGAACTTGCCCGCTTTGACCTTCAGGCGCACCGGGGCGCGAAAATCCCAGGCCAGCGTCTTGTCCGGCTTCACCTCGAATATCCTGCCCGCCATGCTCTCCGTCACAAGAATATTGCCATTCGGCAGCGGCTGCGTCATCGAGTTGATGGAACTGTAGACCGGGTTCTTCGCCACGCCGTCGTACTGCCATAAAATCTCGCCTGTCGCGGTGTCGACATCGAGAACGCGCGACAAATAACCGCGGTTGGTCAGGTTGCCGAGATTGTCGAAGATCGCGAGCGTTCCGTCATCGAGAAAGCTGATGCCATGTTGCCCGCGCCATGGGCCGTAGGCAGCCCAGACGGCCTTGCCCTTCTCGATATCCACCGCCATCAACATGCTCAGATTTCTAAAAGACAGCATATACTCGCCCTCCTTGAGGGCGGGATTGCGCGCGGCGGCGGCGGCCGTGACTCGGATCGCGACGTTGGGATGCAACAAATCGCCGTTCAGGTATCTCGGCGTGAATTCCGTGCCCATTTCGGGAAGAAGTTTCCTGAACGGCGAATTGGCGATCATGTCGAGAATCGAGATGCGCCACATCTCTTTTCCATTCTTATCGAGTCTGACCAAAAAATCCTCGGCAAATGGCGTCCGCAGGTTCGGAGCGCCCGGATAGGGCTTGTTGCGCGCACTTTCCCCGAAAACCATGATTGTCCCGTCAGTGAACATTCTGAGGTCGTGATGAAGGAAATCGCGGCGAACCCAGACTACGTTCGAATCCTTGTCGACCTTAAACATGCCTTTGGACACAAAGTTCCCCTTGATCGGATCCGTGCCGCAATACATGGCATAGACGCTGCCGTCATTCGGATCAAGGAACGCGCGCCAGACCGCATCCGGCTGCCGCACTTTGAATACCGCCTTTTCAGCATCGGGGTCGGGCGGAAGTTTCGTCGTATCGAGCAGCCACTGGTAGACCACGGCGCCGTTGGCATCGATCAGAAACGCCTTTCGCTCGACCGATGACAAGTAAAACGTAAAGTCGCCCCACATATCAAACGGCGAGACGGTTACGGCCCCCCGTGCATCGTCCCGCTGGAAATTGTAGAAGTACAGGTAACGGTTCTTGTTATTTTTATCGGCGGTCTTTTCCAGTTGCGCTTGAAATCTCTGCATCGATATCCATCGCAGCGGCGAGGAATAAAAATATTCGTACGCCGGCTTGTACCAGATATTCGCGGAGAGCGAGAGCAGGTACGTGAGCACGCAAGTCATGACGGCAGTGCAAATGCATTTCAGAATCATGGCGGAATTATTATAAGCGCGTGAAGGGCCGT
>DASZZA010000514.1:0-5457 GCA_035545135.1 Lacipirellulaceae bacterium
CCTCTCACCGCTCACGCGGCACCGGTTCAAGAATCGGTGCCACCCGTCGACAGCGGTTGCGCGCATTGCTGGCGCGGTGTGCGGTGTGCAGCGAAAGTTCGCGCTGGACGGCGGCCGGGGGAATCTGTTATGGTTCGCCGCCTTTTCCGGCGGACGCCGAAGCGCTTTTCGTGATGCCGCGCCGTTCAACCGTGCCGTAATTGTTCTGGAATGCGATTGTTTAACCGCACATATTGCGCGAGCTTGGGTCGCAGGGCCATCTCTCTGGTTGGGCGATTGGGCAAGGCACCCTCACCCCGGCCCTCTCCCGGAGGGAGAGAGAGGAAGGCATGCTCACCCCGGCGCTCTCTCAGAGGGCGAGGGGGCATTTTGGCGGTTGCGCTGGTGCTGATGGGGGTCGGCGGCTGCGCGACGTACGAGCGGTATCGGCCGACGTTTTGGCCGTTTCCGGAGCGGAAGTTGACGACGTATCGCACGCCGGCGATGCGGGTCGATGCGATTCATGAATTCGCTCAGCGTTCGACCGGCGTTGATACGCCGGAACAGCGGAAGATCACCGATCAGCTTGCGCGGCAGATCCAAGTGGAGCCGGACCCACTCGTGCGACAGGCGATCGTGTCGTCGATTGCCGAATTCCAGACGCCGATGGCGGAGCAAGTTTTGGAAGCGGGGCTATCGGATGAGAATTCGTCGGTGCGGCTGACATGCTGCCAGGCATTGGGCCGGCGCGCCGAGCCGAATTCGGTGCCGAGTCTCACTAGTGCCTTGCGCAGCGACAAGAGCGTCGACGTTCGCCTAGCGGCGGCAGACGCATTGGGCAAAATCAAATCGCCCGAAGCGACCAAGGCGTTGGAGATCGCGCTCGACGATCGGGACCCAGCACTGCAGTATGCGGGAGTGCAGTCACTGAAAGCAATTACGGGTCAGGACTATGGTCCGGATGTGCAAGTGTGGCGGCAAGTGGTGGAAGGCAAGAACCCGCCGTTGCCAACGCCTACGATCGCGGAACGAATACGCAAGATGTCGCCGTTTTAGTCGAGGACGCGCCGCAAGGCTTCTTCAAAACTTAGGTGTTGCCGCGCGCAGCTAGCCGCTGGTGCTAGCTTTTGCAAAAAAACTTCTCGCCCTAGACTTTGACCAGTCTCTCAGCGCGCGGAAGCGCGGCGAGAAACTCCCGGCTTGGCCTGAATTTCGCGCCACTATGGCCCGATATCACTCACTGGGGCAGTGAGCGTGTTGAGTGTGCCGGTCGTTTCGGCGGGGGGTTATCTGATGCCGGACTTGTGGCCAGAGATTTCGCGGCCAAGGTCGTCCGTGGCGAACCCGTGTCGGCGCTGGAGCGGGCGTTTCGTTTCGTAACGTTGCGTCTGGACTCGTTTGCGCCGCGCGAAGCGATGTCGTTGGTTCATTGTGAAATGCTCGTGGTCGATTGGTTCGCCAACTATTAATGGGAGCTGCGCGGCAAATGATCCAAAAGGGCGGGTGCCATTCCCACGGCTCTGCGTGGGCATGTGTGGAAGCTCGTGTAAGCATGGCCGCTTCGAGCGTTGGACATGGCACCCAGTGGTTCATTAGCAGCGCAGCCTTCAATAAGAAACCTCACGCATGAAAAGAAATAATCGCTCCAAAGGTCGGCGCTCTGGCGCTGCTGTGAAAATCGCGTCTCCTGGTATCGGACCAGCGGTCATTCGCGCGCGGCAGCGCTGGTTGGTGATCGCGATTGCCGCATTGGGTACGTGGACGTTGTTGGCGGTTCGCGGTCGGACCCAACAAGCGGACTCAGGTTGGGCCATTGCGACTCCTTCGCCATTGGCCAAGGGGTCCGCATCGGCCAATTTACAGCAGCAGCTGGTGATCCGCCGTCTGCTCGATCAAACGCAGCAGCCATTGCTACGGAAGACTCCCCCGTCGCCAGCCAACTCCGACAAGCAAGCGACGGCGGATCAGTCGAGGTCGAACATCCATCTGGCGGAGCGGCCGAACGGAAGTGCGGCCGTTGGCAATTGGCGACCGGCCGTACGAACGAAGCAGCAGCTAGAAGAAGAGTTTAGCGCGCGTCTTGCGGCGCCGTTGGACGAAACACCTTCAGTGGCGACCAAGAGCGCTGGGGAAACTGAGGCAGATTGTAGGGGGCCGCAGAAGGGCGGTGGCATAGGTTCCGCACCGGCGCCATTTTTGATACCTGCTCAAACGCCAGAATCGGCCGCAAGCGATGCGCCCGTTCCGAAGGCACACATTGAGGCCCGCGTACAGGAGCGTTCGGCAGAAGCGTCGGCGACGGAGGAGTCGTCGGATGACGCAGCAGATGATGAGCTGACGCCCGCCGAATCGAGCGAAACGAGGCGTGACGCACGGGTCGAGAGCCGGTCGAAGACGGCGACGGCGGATCCGCCACCGAAATTTGAAACGAACGGTAGGTCGCAAGTAGCATCGAGTGGGCCTACTGCAACTCCGCCGTCGCCAGACGCCGCGCCAGAGAAAGAGTTGCCCCCCCTTTCGCGACAAATGTATTTTTTACGAACCCGCGTTCGGGCAGTGCTGGCAGGCTATTACCGAAAAGCGATGAACAGCCGGGACAATGATCCGTGGCAAGTGATGCACGGAATGTTGGCTTACGGGATTAATAGCCGCATCCACGCCGGCGGTCCGAACGGCGAACTGATCACGGCCGTGGGGTGGCTGTGCTACAACAAGCCGTGCAAAGGTCAGACGTTGCTGTATGTGACTCCGTCGGGGGAATTGCGAGCCAAATACGGCGTAGGGCTGCAGGGGCATTTGGGGCAGTTCCTGGCAATGTTGGCCCAGTGCAACGTTTCGCCGGACTACCCGATCCATGTGGGTGATCACGAGTTTACGATTCATGATCTGATTGAGGCCGAGAAAAAGACTTGCTATCCCAAGAGCGAACTAACGTTCAAACTGATCGCACTGCAGCATTACGCGGATTTGAATGACCGGTGGGTAAATGATCAGGGCTTGGAATGGGACTTCCCGAGGCTGGTGCGGGAAGAATTGGAGCAGCCTATACGCGGTGCGGCGTGCGGCGGCACGCACCGGTTGTCGGGCCTGAGTCTCACGGTACAGACTCGCTTGCGCCGCGGCGAGCCGCTCGATGGCGAATACGAGCGCGCGGCCGATTTCGTAAAGCGGTATCAAATGTACGCATTTCGGCTGCAGAATCCCGATGGCAGTTTGAGTACCGCCTGGTTCCAAGGGCGCGGCGACGATGACGACATCAACCGCCGGATCAAGACGACGGGCCACATCCTCGAATGGCTTTGCTATTCGCTTAGCGACGAGGAGCTGCGTGAGCCGAATACGATTCGGGCGGTGGCATATCTGGCCAACTTGATGTACTTCAATTACGACAATCAATGGGAAGCCGGGGCGATGTGGCATGCGACGCACGCGTTATTTCTCTACAACCAACGCGTGTTTGTTCCGTACGATAAAGAGGGTGAAGTGGCTGGCGATCGACCGGCACCATCCACGGCACGGCGAAACCAGAGCAGGACGAACGGGAGTCGCCGTTAGCCTATCGGGCTTGGAGTTGAAGGTAGCCGAATCGCGGGTATTCGATGTATCCTCGTGTATCTGAACTGTCGCAAGTTCAGCAACGTAGATATCGGGCGCGCGAATCTGCGAGCTATTCTTGATTATGGTCTTTCGGGGCGGTCCTGCATTGAATTGGCGCGTGCTGCGGTTTACATTGCGTCAGTCTGCGCGGCCACGTGGCTAAGTCTGAGTTGACAGGCTTCCGCGTAAGTGATGCGTGGGCATCGTTCAGCGACCATTCCGGTCTGGCTGTTGCATGAATACAGCCGGGTTGTGGAGAACAGTTTTCAGGGACTGTGAAGTTTACTGGTTGATGGCCGGTTTCCATGCCGCTACCGCGAAAATTTACCGATCAATTGCAGGCATTTTGCGAACTGGCCGATCGATTGGCCACGGTGCATCAGGCCGATGCCATGCTTTTTTTGATGGAGCGCCCGACCGATTGGTCCCGGTTGCGCGAGGCGAGCGGTCCGCATCCGGTTCTGGTAGCTGGCGATACGGTTGAGTCGTTGGAAGGAGTTGCGGAGGGGGAGTTTCCAACCATACTTTTGAACATGCCGTCGGAAACGCCGGTATACGAGCGGCTGACGCAGGCGCTATTGGAAGCTGTTGCGCGGGAGCTATTGCCGCCGGGCGCTTTGGTTGTGGCGGTTTACAGCGGTTTCGAGCCGACGGTAATTGATTCGCTAAGCATCATTCGCCTGGGTGAGCACCTGGGGCAATTGACGGTGCGCGATCTGCGCCAACTAAAGACGCGCATTCCTCTCGATACGCTGAAGACGGTTGTCGACCTGGCGGTGGACATTGGTCGTGAGGGGCGCGAAGGTAAGCCGGTCGGGACGATTTTTGTGGTGGGCGATCATCGGAAGGTGTTGAGCCTTTGTAGGCCGATGGGTTTCGACCCGCTACGAGGATACAGTCGAGCGGAACGACATTTGAGCGACGCGAAGGTTCGTGAGGGCATTAAAGAAATCGCCCAGCTCGATGGGGCATTCGTAGTTTCATCGGACGGACATGTAGTAGCGGGCGCGCAGCAAATCAACGCGCCGCGCTCGACCGACTTATCGTTGCCCAAGGGATTTGGCGCTCGGCATTGGGCAGCGGCCGAGATTTCGCGGGCGACGTCGGCGGTGGCGATCACAGTGAGCGAATCGACGGGCACGGTGCGATTGTTTCAGAACGGCGAGGTGATGCTTCGCATTGAGCCATTCCGACGGGCGATGAAGTGGATCGATTTCGACGTGGAGCCGCCGCCGACCGCGAGCGCGGAAAAGGGTAGCTGAAGTCGCAAGAATTCAGGTGTGACGTTGTGCGACCGGAGCTGAACTCGTACCAGTTCAGCTACGGTAAGGCGGCGAGCAGTTCGGCGACGTAGTCGCCGACGTCCTGCAAAACTTGTTCGCGTGGCTTCTCTGCCGCTGATGCGATTCGCCGCACGATGGCTGAGCCAACGATGAGGCCGTCGGCTACCGGAGCGAGCAGCCGGACGTGCTCGGGGCGGCTGATACCGAAGCCGATGCAGATGGGGAGATCGGTTTTGGAGCGGAGCCAGCCGACGTCATCCGCGAGCTCCGGTGGCAGGGCGGTGCGTTCGCCGGTGGTGCCGGCTACCGACACGTAGTAGAGGAAGCCGGTAGAAGTTTCGGCGATTCGCAGCGCACGTTCGCGCGGCGTGGTGGGAGTGACGAGTTGGATGAGGCTGATATCGCGCTGGCGGCAAAGGGTTCCTAGCTGGGCGGATTCGTCGACCGGAAGGTCGGGCACGATCAGGCCCGCCAAGCCGCGAGCGGCGATTTCATTCACGTATTTTTCAAGCCCGAGGCGATAGACGATGGCGTAGCTGACCATCGTCACGAGCGGCGCATTCAGATTCGGCGCAACTCCGCCGAGGGTTTTCAGAAT
>DASZZA010000515.1:0-4027 GCA_035545135.1 Lacipirellulaceae bacterium
TCATCAATCGTACAAGCGGCACCTGAAAAGTCATCGTCGCTGAAATAGGCGCTCCGCGAGATCAGGACAGGAATTCCAGCGCCGACCGCGGCAGCCAGGCCGATTCCGGAGTCTTCAATAGCGAGGCATTGTTTCGCGGGCAGATTCAATTTGGAGAGGACCTTCAGATAAACATCAGGCGCGGGCTTCTTCCTTGTCACCTCGTCGCCGGCGACAATGGCTGCAAACCACTGCTCCCAGTCCTTGCCGAGCGAGGCCGAAAGCAGCACATCGATATTGTCGCGCGAGGTCGTCGTTGCGATTGCCAGAGGTTGACCGCGCCGCCGCGCCGCATCCAGCAAAGCGCGAATGCCTGGCCGAAGCGGGCAGCCCCCTTCGGTTATCAACTCCGCATAGAGCCTGGTTTTGATTTGGTGCAACTCCGCGATCTGCGAATCCGACAACAGCGGCGGTTGTCCGCCTCGCGCGCGGTCGAACGCGCGGATACGTTCCTTTCCTCCCGCCACTCGAAGCAAGTCCTTGTAAGCTGCGCGATCCCAGCTCCAATCGAGACCAGCTCCAGCGAAGGCGGTGTTAAACGCCTGGCGATGAGCCTCTTCGGTTTCGGCAAGCGTTCCATCGACGTCGAGGATCAGGGCGCGCGCTTCAACGATCAAGGCTCTGATACGATCCGGCGGTAAGTTCGCGGCAAACGTTTCGCTCATTTTCTCATACACACTGTTTTTCACGCTGAGCAGGATCGGCAGGTGGATGCTGCCAATATCTGTACTGCTTCAAACCGATTGCATCAGACTCGCGGCTCACGACCGCCGGGGCATCAAAATCCAAATTTGACGATTTGAGCAATTTATTAATCTTGGACAAACCAAAAGCATTTCTTATGTCGCCTGGCAAGTCGCGGTCCCAAATCGGATCAGCGCGAGCCGCACTGCGCCGTGAAAAACGCGTGCCATGATCCGGCGGTATCCGTATTGCAGCCATGGCGATCCGATTCCACTCTCGGAGCTGTTGCAGGGTGCGGCGACATAACGTCGTGCTTCGATGCCGATCGCCGCTGTGTCGTGGCCTTCGTCATAAACGGTGAGCACCTTCTCGCCGAACGATTGTCTGAGTGCGTCTCTCGTTGCCGAGTCCGCCGCATGGCCTGACGGGGTCATTGCAACCGCCTATGAGAGTGGGGCGTGCTTCGGTTGGTTGGCCAACCTGACCTGAAGAGCAAAAGCTGGGCAAACAAACACGACAGACACGAAGCGGTGATTTCGCTGGTTGACCAAATTCCTAGCTTTGATGCCGTGGCGTTTTGAACCGCTCCGCTTGATTTGTGAATAATCGACTCGCATTCAGGCTGGGGAAGGCGCATACTTACCCGATCAGCACGAAGGTTGTGGCTCTGATAGAGGCTAGGAGAACGCGCTTGCGTTCCGCCTCTTCCAACAAGGGAGCAACGCCAATGAGGGTGCGACGAGGTTCTATTCAGCTTAAGCCTTTGAAGGATCGGCTGGTCGAGTTCGCGGCCAACGCCCGCAAGACGGCGGACGAACTGCCTCCGGGTGCACGCAGGGATGAGGCGTTAAGGAAAGCGCGTCAGGCGGACGCGGCGGCTCATATCGATGCGTGGGTGAATTCGTCGGGGCTACAGACGCCGAAGTAGAATTGAGTGTCGTTTAGCCGGGGCACTGCTTAAGCCAAGGCATCCTGGGTCATAGCCGTTATCCAGGAGGCGTGAGCCTCGACGGTTCGGCTTCCGTCAGTTAATCCGGCAGCCCGTGCCGTGAGTTCGCGTGCCGTGAGTTCGCGCAAGGAAGCCCTTGCCTCCGAAACAAATCTCGGCGTCGAGGATCGGATGGTCTCGTGGGAGATCAAAGAAAGAGCCATCCCCTTTTGGGAATGGCTCGAGGCGAAGCTTGGAAATCTTCAAGCCCTGTGTACTGCCGTTACCTTGTTCGCAGCCATACGCCCCAAGATGATCCAGATCGGGGTGATTCGGCTGTGACCTGATTAACACAGCGTCTTTTGACGTTCGGAATGTAACCGGTAACCCGGCCGACGCCCGCAAGACATGCGCGTTCACGAAAATCTCACCGGCTTTATCTGGCGAGGATGCAAGGGGGGAACGGCTCCCGTCTTCCGCCGGTTGATAAGCGCCCAGCCAGGGAGGAAACACGATGCCTTACGCACTATTTGATCGTGATAGGCGCATTGGTTCATCTGCGGCGACGGAACTGGATGTCTGGAGAGCGGCGTTATGGCCGGCCGCATTTCAGATCTTCCCGTCGCCGACGAGCAGGGCGGTCAGATCTTGCCCCCGCGGTAGCGGGTGGACGAAGATTTTGAGCCGCCGCTGGAGTGAAAGCCCGTGCGCAATTTCATGAGGCGGGCTGACACAGTTCCCGAGTCCGTCCAGCTCCGTCGGGAGATGCCGCCTGCCCAAGAGCGCCTCGCGGAAAGTTTGCGGTACGCGCAGGGGTTGAGGCAGACGGAATGCCTCGGACGCCGCAGGATGCGGATCGCACGCCGGAGAAATATGTCTTGCGTTACAGCATAATATGGGTTTCTTTCGAGCGAAAGTTTCTTGACGGAGAACAAAAATGACGGCTCCATCATCAAAGGGTGTGGCCGAGGACGATCTGCGTCTTGTTGCCCTCTCGCTCATCTCCGAGACGCCGCGTCGTGGCTACGAGGTCATCCAGACCATCGAGAAAATGACGGCCGACTGGTTCTTGCCCAGCCCCAATGTGGTTCATCCGATGCTGGCCAGTCTCGTAGAAGCCGGCTATCTGACCTCGTCGGCCGATCCCCCCAGGCTCTTCACGATCACCGACCAAGGCCGTGCCTTTCTCGAGCAGAATCACGATCGAGCCACCGCCGTTCTCGGTCGTCTGAACGCGCTCGGTGAACGCGTCACTCGCTGGCGACAGGCGCTTGGAATGGCTGAACGGCTGAAGGAGGCCGATGCGGATGCCACGGAAGGCCTGTTGGATGTCCTCGCCCGCGCGGCCATGCCGAGAAAATAAGACGCTGGTGGCGGTACGGCTCTTCGATCAGCCTTTCTGCGCGGGAAACCGGCGGCAAAGATAGATAGCCGGGCAGGGAACCCGAAGGGCGTCGTCGTTCTTCTGTGCCCAGGAAGGCGCCAAGCGGCACCGGCCGGCTTGCCGCTGTCGTCGGCCAGCGGCCCTGGGTCGGAGCTTTGTGACTGGCGTATTCTTTTCGCGCGCAGCGGCCCCGCGCGCTCCAGTCAAGCTGGGGGACCATACCCAGTCGCCAACAAACTGACGATCAAGCGTTTCGACGCATCGTGACCGGTTCAAGCACGTTGGTTTAGAAGGTATCGGTAACCCGTCGTGCCCCACTTTATGTGGACGCCATCCACGCCGTTGGAATTACAGCGAAGAAGACTTCGAGCCTTTCCGCTTCTGATGGAATCGGAAGTGGATCTCCGGGATTTGGATTTGACGCGTTTTCTTTACGCGAGCTGGTATTCCGTCACTCGAAAACGCTATAGCTTCGGGCGAAGAGTTGAGCCGCCGCAAAGGTGGGCAGAAGTGACACCGTCTGTGAACGGGGACATCCGGCTATGATGGGGATCGGTATGTTTCCATCAACCGCAAACCGCTTCGCACGAAGCCCATCCCTGCCATCTACGCCTTCGAGTTTCCGCTTCAAAACGTCAATGCCCGGCACAAGGCCGGGCATGACGACTTAGCCAAACCTTATCGCGGCCTATTCTCTCTGCAGGGTATGAGTGAAGTACCACAGCGTGCCGTTGAGCACCATCGCGCCCAGGATATTGCCGATGGTCACCGGGATCTGGTTCCACACCCACCACTCGTAGATGCTCACATTGGCGCCCGAGAGGATGGCGGTCGGGAAGAGCCACATGTTAACGACGGTGTGCTCGAAGCCCAGCGCGAAGAACATCCCGATCGGGATCCACATCAGCACCACCCGGCCCACAGTGCTGCGGGTGGCCTTGGACATGACGGACCCCAGGCTCACCAGCCAGTTACAAAGCACGCCCTTGCCG
>DASZZA010000516.1:0-4662 GCA_035545135.1 Lacipirellulaceae bacterium
ATGGCGAGCGCGATCAGCAGCGGAATAGCGAATGCCAGCGTCGTCGCCTGCGAAAAGAGGAGCAGACAGATACCTTCGCCGAAGACCGCCAGGAACAGCCATTTGATGCGACCGCCGCCCCCCCCGTAACGACCGCAGCGATCGCCGATCCAGCCGCCGACGGCACGCATGAAAAGATTCATGCCGCCAAAGGTTGCCGCAATCAGCCCAGACATTCTCAGTGCCTGAGTGGTATCAAGCTGCTTGAAGTAATCGAAATAGTCGAGGAAGTAGATCGCGGCGATATTGTCGATCGTCAGCTCGACGCCGAAGCATGCCGCGTACGTCAAAAACAAGGCCCACACGCGCCGATCACGGCAGGCTTCGGCGAAACTGCCGCCAGCGGCTTGCACGACGGGCATTCGCTTCGTGGCGCGAAGCTCTCGGTAATTGCCGAGCGGCGTATCTTGGGTAAGAAAGTAGTAGGCCACTCCGACGAGCGCACACATTCCGCCTGCCAACAGCATGGCGACGCGCCATCCCGCCGCTTGCGTGAGCCCCAAAGTTCCCACCAAGGCGGCAAATAAGAGCGGCATGGCGATCTGTGTGACGCCACCGCCGAGGTTGCCCCAGCCCGCGGTCATGGCGTTGGCCGTGCCAACACAATTGGCGGCGAACATCCGCGACGTGTGGTACTGCGTCACGACGAAAGCGGCGCCGATCACGCCGATCGTCACTCGGAAAAAGAGAAACGTCGGGAAGTCATGCGCCAGGCCGATTGCCATCACCGGGAGCGAACCAAGGATCAATAGCCCAGAGTAGCTGATGCGTGGGCCGAAGCGGTCGCACAACCAGCCGACCAAGAGCCGCGCGAGGAGAGTCGCACTTACGGATCCAATGATGCACCAGCCGACCTGGTCCTTGGTGAGCACCAACTCTTCGCGCACCACAGGCATCAAGGGCGCGACGCCAAACCAGGCGAAGAAGCAAAGAAAGAAAGCGATCCACGACATGTGGAACGCTCGCATCTGTGGCGTGGAAAAGGAAAGGAGCCGTATGCGCGCAGCCTTGCCATCAGAACCATCAGCTTGCATGGCGGAATTGCCTCTCGCGTTTTCTGGTCCGTCAAAAACGAATCTCGTCGCGACAACTCCGCCCGGTGTCGCTCGATCACTTGCATGCCCGCCAATGCAAGACACGCGCCGCGCAGCAAAGCAGGCAACCGTTTTTCGGACATCCGAAGAAGACCAGCCGCTTTCCGGAACTTGGAGAACGGCAGACCGCCCAAGTCACGGGCAGAGACGCCCAACCCCTAGGCAGGCCGGACGTTCCGGCCGTTCGGTATTCCACAGGATTCGCCGTCCGAACTCCTGGAAACTCAAGGGTTTGCCGCAATTCCTTTTTGTGCAGGGTGATTTGGAACGCAATTTCCTAATACCGTCCCATCAGTCCGGACGTCATAACCGGGCGAAATCCGGTAACCCGTTGCGGACAGATGCCAGTCGACAACCTTGCACCAGCGGTCGCTTCGCCCTGTTCGGCTCGGGACGAGCTCGTCCGACGCCTTAGTACGCGCTATCGGCTCGTGCTTCTCACGGTGGTTGTATTGGTCGTTGCGGATCAGGCGTTGATTCAACCGCTGCTGCTGCGGATGAATGGTTATGCGCCTGCTATCAACATGGCCGGTCGGCAGCGCATGCTCAGCCAGAAGCTGGCTAAGGCGGCGCTTGGGCTGCAAACGGCTGCGGATGAGCCCCACCGCAGCGCGTTCCGCGCCGAGTTGCAGGACTCTCTTTCGGAATGGTCTGCGGCGCATGAATCGCTGCAACGCGGCGCGAGCGATCGCCGCATTGCGCTGGTTTCCTCTCCGGCCATCAGCAAGGCGTGGTCGGAATTGGAGCCGCATTTCACGGCGCTGCGCCGTGCGGCCGAGACACTGGTAAGAGGAACTGCGATTTCCGCCGATAAACTTTCGGCGCAGGTCGAAACAATCATACGGCGCGAACCGGCGTTTCTCCGCACCATGGACCGCCTCGTCACGCTGATGGAAACGCGGTCCGCCGCCGAGATCCAACGTCTGCGCTTCATGGCCCTGGCCGTGGCAGGCACGATCGTCGCGCTGATAACCGCATTAGGATGGTTCGTGGTCCGGCCCGCGACTCGTGTTATCCGAGGCCAGGTCGATGAACTGGAGCACGCCGTGGCCCAGCGGACGCGCAAGCTCGATGAAATGTTCGTCACCCTAAGCTTCGAAACTGCCGAGCGCGAGGCAGCGCAGGTTCGGAACCAGGCCTTGGCGGTGCAATTGGCACATGCCAATCGAGTCGAATCGGTCGGTCATCTGGCAGCAGGCCTGGCCCATGAGCTGAATCAGCCCTTCGCGGCAATTGTCAACTACACCGAAGCCTGTCACGTGGCATTGGAACAGCCGCTGGATGATCAAAGTCGACCTCGCTTGAAAGGATTGATTGAGCGAGTGCGCCAAGCTTCGCTGCGGGCGGGCGGCATCGTGCGACGAATTCGGAATTTTGTGCAGCCAGGCGCGAATACGACAACGCCCACCGAACTGGTAACGCTGGTGCGCGAGGTCGTCGAGTTATGTACCCCCGAAGCGCAGCGCGCAGAAACATCGCTCTTCCTACAGCCTCCTGCTGTCGACGAAATCATGGCCGACGTCGATCCCATTCAAATCCAACAAGTACTGGTCAATTTGATTCAAAATGCCCTGCACGCCGTACAAGAATCGCGAGCCCGCGATCGCGAAATCGTCTTGCGCATCGCGGCGCAGGCCGATGTCGTGCAGATCGACGTCGCGGACAACGGCCAAGGGCTCGCGGCCGAAGATGCCGATACGCTCTTCGCACCTTTTCACACGACGAAAGCCGAGGGCCTGGGGATCGGTCTGTCGATCTGTCGTTCGATCGTCGAAAAACATCAGGGAACCATTTGGGCCCAGTCTCGCGCTCCCGCTGGTGCTCAATTCTCGTTTGTACTACCGCTTAGCGACCATGCCGTCGAGCACAACCGACAATCAGACAGTGTTTGTCGTTGATGACGACGAGCAAATGCGCGAGTCGCTTTGTGTCTTGCTGGAAATGCTCGGCTTTCGGGTCAAGGCATTCGACGCGCCGGGCAGTTTTCGGCGCTTCTATCGGTCCGAGATGGCCGGTTGCCTGATCCTGGACATTCGCATGCCGCGGCAGTCGGGCCTGCAGCTCTATGAGCAACTTCTCGCCGAAGATAAACGTATCCCCGTGATATTCATCACGGCGCATGCCGATGTCTCGACGGCTGTCGCGGCCATGAAGACCGGAGCGATCGAATTCTTGGAAAAGCCGTTCGAAAGGGGGACGCTTCTCGATCGTATCGATAAGGCCCTGGCGCTCGACACCTCTTGGCGCGAGCGCGACGCGGAGTTTTCCGCGATGGCCGAGCGCGTTGAGCGCCTCAATCATCGCGATCGAGAAACACTTGCACTGATTCAAGCGGGTCTGACGAACAAAGCCATCGCAGGCCGTCTGCAGCTTACGGAACGCGCTGTGGAAATGCGTCGCTCGACCCTCATGCGCAAGCTGCGCGTACGCACTTTGCCCGAGCTCATCGAGTTAACGGCCACTCATAAAATCCTGGCGGACTTGCGCCGGCCAACGTGACGCAAACACGCTACTCAGCAGGCAAAGTGCTCCTAAGACCGCCAACGACGAACTCATCGGCTCGGAGACCGACAGTACCCCGCCCTTGGCCTGTAACCAGTTCGAAGATACCAGCCCGATGACTTGGCTATTGACGATGCCATCATGATTGGCATCTCCTATCGCTCCCGCGCCGGCGACGAGCCAATTGCTGGACATCAAGGCAATGTCCTGGCTGTTGACGATGCCATCTGAGTTGACGTCCCCCGGAATCCGCACGCCCGCCGTGTGCTCTTGCAAAACCGTCATCACCGGCCGATCGGCCTGGTTGGCCTTACCCAGGTTGGTCGGTTCGGCGGTAAATAAATAGTTCTGCCACCACGGCCCGGCCGCCCACCACGTCCAGCCAATCCACGAAGAGGTATGAGCTTCGACAAAATTGAGCATGTTGTTGAGCGTCTCGTCGCCGATCTGATTGGCGGCCGTACCAATCGTCGAATTCGCGACCGCAAACTCTCCCAAAAAGCCCTTCAAGTGATTCGTTTCGAGCCACTGCGTGAAGCTCGTTAACCTCTCGACGCCGATCATCGGATCGTTGTTGGTAATCTTGGCTGTCGTGCCTGAGCCGTCGGGGTCGAGATACTGATGCGCCTCGATGGCGAAATTGTTGCCAGGGTCGACGATCTTGAGCATCGCGGTGGTGTTCGGAGTGCCGTACCAGTTGTCGCTCCACGAATCGGCGTTCGTCCACGCATTGCCTGGCACCAGGATCAGGTTCTGAGCGCCCTGACTGCGAATAGCGGCGATCGCCGTATTAGCCGCCGTGACCCACTGCTCGGTCGGCACAGTATTGGGCTCGGTCATCAGACCGAAAATCACGTGCGGGTTGTCCGTGTAATCAGCCGCCAGACGCGACCACAAATCCGCGAATGCCGAATCCGGCACGGCGGCGCTACCAATCAGCCCTTGCGCCGAACTTTCCATGTTATTCGGATCCGGATAGTAGCGAGCGAAGTTATGCGGGTCGATAATCACGTTCGCCCCGTGGCTG
>DASZZA010000517.1:0-4956 GCA_035545135.1 Lacipirellulaceae bacterium
AACCCAAGACGGTCCAGGCCCTCGCCCACGGACGGCGCCCCGGTCCGGGCTAGCTCCAAAGCCTGCGTCGTGTCAGGTTTCCTGACGCCACAGGCCTGCCTGCGCCGTGACAAGGCAATTGTGCAGGTTACCCTGCCCGGCGTTGGATCAGTTGATGCGATGTCCGATCATGCTTTCGGCCAGTGAAACGAGCAAATACCGCTCGCGCTGACCGGCGCGGTAGTGTTGCAGTAGCATCCGGGCCACCTCTTCCTGAGTTTCCTCATCCACGAGCGAATAGTTGGCGGCTGCGGATTCATACACTTTGGCGAGAAATTCGAGGTCCTGTTGTGTGAGTGCGCTGCTTCGGGGATTTTCTAGTGCCGGCGTCGACATGGGCTTGCTCCCTGGGGCACAATCCACTCCGGCCATTGATGTAGCGCAGAGCCTTGGTCCGGCAACCAACCACTTCGCATCAGGCGCCCCCCGGACCACGGATATGACGACGGTCGGCAGCTATTGGCCGCTGGTTCCGCCGCAAGCAGCGGAATCTGTGCACCTGACACGTAAAAGCCCCGCCGCCTCCCTTACGGCGGGGCATCGACGCAGGGAGTGGACAAAAAACTGCGCCGAACCTGTCGACGCTAACACGCGGAAGACGGTCCTGCTCCTCTTACGTGCCGCCTTGGGACCAATGCGTGCTGGGCATCAGGCCAAAGTCCATGCCTCAAACGACAAAGGCCTGGCCGCTTTTCGGCAGCCGGACGATTATCGTGCAGGCGCAGGAAAAATGGGCGGCCCGGCATACGCGCTCCGTCCAGTTCAGCGGAGTTGTAAAAATGCGTATGGATACAAGCCCCACGCGGCTACGCCGGAGGCAAGGACGACAGCCCATGGAGGCTTAGGCACTGATCCAGGCTGCAAACCACCACATCATCCAGATGGTAACCCCATAGGCCATCACGACCCACAGCCAGAAAGGTGCGGTCAGAAGCTTAAGATCGCGGAATCTGACATCATCCGGATCAGGCTTGTCATGCATGCTGCTCCTCCAGACCCATCAAAATGCTTTACCCTTCAAAATGCTTTGGCGGCACTTGGCCAAGTTCCTCTGTTCTTTAAGATGGCCGGGTCGGTTCATTTCAGAATAGGACCTTGGTCCGGTTGCAAAACGCATTGGTCCCAATGGGCTTCGGAAGGGGAACACCAGCGTTCTTTCAATTGTTGAATGTCATCGACAGATTTGGTGTGGCAATGTCCCCTTCCTGCACCAATACGCGTCGGTCCCGCTGGCTCCGGCCAGCGGGTTCCTACTTCAAATCGACAAGTCTGTTTCAGCTTGATGAAACCTGGTCGCCGATCGTAATGGGTGCCCGCTTGGCGCAGCGTAGCGTGAGGATTCCGATCTCGCATGATGCGCGATAAGATCGCATTCACGACGGACGGAACGTATCGGATCGCCGACCGTTAAAGACAACAGCTTTGAGGACATGTCCTGCGGGGCGCATTGTTGTGCCCTCCCGGAGGAGAAAGGCAAGACGTGGCGGTCAGACCGGCCTTCGACGGCGCCGATGTCGCGAGCCGACCGGGCATGTCCCGGGTTGGCGCAAGCTTCCTCCGTGGGATCGCACGGCCCTGGCACGGATCTTCCCTTGCTTCCCAGTTCCTGTTTGCAGGCGGGCTGGTCGCGCTCTTGGCCATGCTTCTCGTCAGTCTGCTGGTGACGTCGTTGATCGAGCGTGCCGTCACCCGCAGCGCGGCAGCCACGACGGCGCTTTACGTCGACAGCATCATCGCTCCGCTCCTTCCGGATATGCAGAAAAACGCGGTGCTGGACGATGTCGTGCGGCGTGCGCTCGACGAAACCCTCGGCCAGGGCGCATTGGGCAGCCGGTTGGTGGCGATGCGGCTGTGGGCGCCCGACGGCAGGATCCTCTACGCCAAGGATGACCTATTGATCGGCCGGCACTTCGAACTCACGCCAGACCTCAAACGTGCCTTTACAGGGGAGATGGTCGCAAACTACGGACATTACGATACCCTGGACAAGAACGACGCACGGCCCGGCGGTCCGTTGCTCGAAATCTATAATCCTATCCTGCAGCCCTGGTCGGGCAATGTCGTCGCGGTATTGGAGTTTTACGAGAGAGCGGACGATCTTCAATCCGCTCTTGCCGGCGCCCGCCTGAAGAGCTGGTTCGCCGTCGCGGCCGTGACCGCGCTTTTCTTCCTCCTCCTCAGCGTGATCGTGCTGCGCGGCAGCCACACGATCGACCGGCAGGCAGGCGACCTCACCGCGCGCGTTTCGGAATTGACGGGCCTGCTCGAGCAGAACCGTGCTCTTCATGCGCGTGTCCGGCGGGCAAGCCAACGGGTCACGTCATTGAACGAAAGCTACTTGCGGCGGCTGGGTGCTGATCTCCATGACGGTCCGGCCCAGCTGATCGCGCTCGCCTCTTTGCGTCTCGACAGCGAGGCGCTGCTTGCCGACGGCAGGCCTCGCGATGCGCGCGAAAGCGAAGTCGAGCAAATCCGGACATCTCTTGGCGAAGCGCTGCAAGAAATACGAACGCTTTGCCACGGACTCGTCCTGCCGCATATCGAGACCGCCGACTTCCGGGACGTCGTTTCCCGCGCCATCGACGCGTATGAGCAACGTACGGGCTCCAAGGTAGAGCGTTCTATGGACACTGCGGACATCCCTGTACCTCTGTCACAGAGGATTTGCGTCTACCGCTTTCTGCAGGAGGCGCTGAACAACGGTTACCGCCATTGCCGGGAAGCCCATCAGTCCGTAGTCATCGAATGTCGCGGGACGAAACTGCACATCTCGGTCTCCGATGACGGACAAGGGTTCGACCTCGACAAGGTGAAAGCAGGCAGCATCGGTATCGCAGGCATGCGGGAACGGATCGAAAGCCTTGGCGGACAGTTCGATCTTTACACTTCGCCTGCCGGGACGAAGCTGGCGATGACTCTCGACATCGAGGAGAATCACGAGTGGTGACTTCGGGAGTGAGAATCGCCGTCGTTGACGACCACCCGCTTTTCAGGGAAGGGGTAATCCGCAGCCTGACGGAAACCGGCCAGTTTACGGTCGTTGGGGAAGGAGGCTCAAGCTCAGATGCGATCCGGATCGCGGCGGAAGTGCGGCCAGACATTCTCCTGATCGATCTTTCCATGCCCGGTGAAGGGCTTAGCGCAATCCCTCCGATCAGGGCGCGTGACCCCAACATGCGCATTGTCGTGCTCACCGTATCGGAGGCGGCGGAGGACGTCGCGCTGGCGCTCAATAGCGGCGTCAATGGCTATGTCCTGAAAGGCGTCGGCTCCCGCGCACTCACCGAAATCCTTGTAGCCGTGGCGAATGGCGAGACCTACGTCACACCGACGCTGTCGGCGCGCCTGCTCTCACATCTTTCATCGGACAAGCATTCGCCGATCGTGACGAATCCGATTCACAGCCTGACCAGCCGGGAGCGCGAAGTGCTGGAGCTGGTGGCAACAGGTCTCAGCAACAAGGAAATCGCTATCAGGCTGGACCTGCAAGAGAAGACCATAAAGCATCATATGACGGCCATCCTTGCCAAGCTGCAGGCCAGCAATCGAACGGATGCGGCGATGAAGCTTCAGGCCTCCTCAACCCGGGGCCGTGCGTTGAGGTGACGTTTGGAAAAGCGGGATTGGTGCAGCTAACGTGCGGACCGGAGCCGTGAAACGTCGCCGATCGTTGCCTGACGCCGGATGATCAGGCGGCCTTTTGCATCGTGCATCTCATAGCGGCCGCCAGCAACGCTTTCGCTCATACCATTCTGATGGACGACACTGGCGTGGCTCGCAGGGTTGGCCGGACTTGCTTCGGAGCTCAAACTCGCTGACCCCGATGCGCTGCCCTTACCCTTGCCGTTTCCTCCTTGAGTGCCATTGCCGTTGTTCCCGTTGCCACTCCCATTACCGTTACCGCTGTTGCCGTTACCGTTGCCACCACCGTTGCCGTTGCCACCGCCATTGCCATTTCCACCGCCGTTGCCATTGCCGCCACCATTCCCACCGCCGTTGCCATTCCCCTGAGCGTTTGCGGGACCGTCCAAAATCAGGAGATTTGTGGTGGTCGCGACTCCCAGTACCGCTGCTCCAAACAGTCGCGCGATTATCGTTCGCCGGGAAACTCTCATGCCGTAAGGCTCTTCTTCGCAGCAAAGCTCGCTCGTATCTGTAACGCGCCAGAGCCACTTGGCCAGTGCGTGGCTTGAAAAAATAGCCCGTCAGACATTGTGGCTGACGGGCATCAGCGCAGGAAGGGACAATGCTACGCCGATCTCGATAGGCCCGTTGCGGTCAAGATACGAAGCCGACCGCAAGGACGCCGAAGCTCAGCAGGAAAACCGATCCAAGCAGCCAACGGGCCTGATAAACACTGTTGTTCATTTGCGCTTTCCTCGAGCGATGTTGAGTATTCGTGTGACAATAATCGCCACGTGAAGACGAGCGTTCCACGTTTCCTGATCTCGTGGACCAATCCCTCTCCAGCATCGGACTTAAGTCCTATATCGCATGCTACATAAGTCTGAATTGCCTGGGTCTCATGTCTGGGCAGAACAAATCAAGGCTGTGCCCAGTTTCGTTCCCATTGCCTAGGGCAGGTATGCTGATTTTGAAGACACTCTCACTTGAGCGGCGCCTTCAAATACCGTTTCATATTGTTAGAAATTCTTATTATTTCTGCTGAAATCGGCCTTCTTGCTGCCCTTCATTGTAGCTTGATATCGACATTCGTTTCGGGAGCAAGCGGCACTGAATTGAGCAGCCGGCACATCAAGCTGGCCCGGAGCAAAGCGAAGGGACTTCATGAGCGCCGCAGTTCGTGATCGCGCACTGGCGGATGTGAACATGATGGCTCGAGGATTGCCCTTTCATGACAATCGATAGCCCTGCGGTCGGTGTCGTTGTGCCCATGTACAACGCTGAGCGCACCAT
>DASZZA010000518.1:0-3970 GCA_035545135.1 Lacipirellulaceae bacterium
GTATTCATGCTCCAATTCGGCCGCAATTTTGTCGCCGCCCGACACGCAACGGCGGATCGACCGAAAATCATCGTGTTGCGCGCCGTCGTCACGCACCAATCCGAACAGCGGCGCCGGCAGCGTGCACAATAGCGACGGCCGTGCGCGTCGCAACAGCGGCAACAATTCGTCGGGCCCGAATGTTCGCGCCATCGCGACACGCGCCCCGGCCGCCAGTCCGGCGAAGGATAGCGACGAGCATGCGACGTGCGATGCCGATGTCGCTGGAAGGAAGACATCGTCCGGCGTGATCTCCAGCCCGGCGATCGCGCTGGCAATCATCCAGCCAAACGTCGCGTGCGTATGTGTCACACCTTTCGGTTTGCCGGTGCTGCCGGACGTGAAAAAGATGAACACCGGCGCATCGGCCCGCGGCGCCGGCAACGGCGTCGCCAATCCGTCGGCAGCCATCAATTCTTCGAGTGCCCGATGCGGGCCGCTCGTCGCCTCGAACGTGATCCGGCCCAATCGCAGCCGCGGAACGAATCGGCTGGCCTCCAATGTATCCTCCCGCTCGGCATGCGCAATGATCAGCGATGCGCCGCCGACTTCCAATGCATGATCGATCTCCGGCGTCTGGTACCGATAGTTGAGCGGCGTCGCCACCAGAGCGGCCTTGCAACAGGCCAGGTAATGAACCAACAATTCCCCTCGATTCGGCAACAGCGACGCCACGCGGTCGCCCGGCGCAAGCCCCATCGCCAAATACTGCCGTGCAAGCCGCGTTGCGTCCTCCTCCAATTCGCGCCACGACCAGGTACGATCGAGCAGCACGAGCGCCGCTTCGTCCGGCTTGGACTTCAAGCCAACTTCGAGAAGGTTTGCCAGCCCGATCGGCCGGTCCAACTTGGGTCCAGTAATTGGCACAGACGATTCTCCTATCGGATCGTTAGCTATTGAATTAGACTTCATTTTGACAGAGAAACCACTGCGCACAAGCAGAATTTGTCGTTGAACGAAGCGTTGCGATGACCGACGACGAACTCGTTGCCGCCTGGGAATCACTGACGCTGCCGTTCGATCAGTGGACTCACCGAGCGCATGTGAAGATAGCGCTTACATACTTGAGGCAACATTCGTTTCGCGATGCGCTGACCAAGATGCGCTCGGGGATCAACCATGCAACGCTCGGAACGACGTGCCCGATAGCCCTACGCAAGGTTACAACGAAACGACGACGCGCGCGTTCATGCATCTTATTTTGGCGACGATGAATGCCTACGATGGCAGTCATCCCACGCCGGACGGCGACCGTTTCTGCGACACTCATCCACAACTGATGAGTCGTCACGTACTGCGTCTTTTTTATTCACCGCAACAACGGATGAATCGCCAGGCGAAGACCGAGTTCGTGCACCCGGATTTGGCGCCACTGCCCGCGCTCTTTCCTCCGGACGATGTTACCATCACGATCGAACGCCCCGATTCACCGGACGCCGCGTGCTTGATCGAAGAGTTGGAAACCCATTTGGGTTCGCTTTATCCGCCCGAATGCCGGCACGGCTTTAGCGTCGAACGACTGATTGCCGAGTCGGTTGCGTTTTTTGTATTGCGCGTGCGCGGCGAAGCTGCTGGTTGCGGCGGAATCAAATTGTTTGACCGCGAATACGGCGAGGTCAAACGGTTGTACGTTCGCCCGAAGTTTCGAGGCTGCGGCTTCGGCACGCTGATCCTGAGTCGTCTCGGCGAACATGCGCTGACCGAGGGAATTACAACCCTGCGATTGGAAACCGGCGCTCACCAGACGGAAGCCATCCAGCTCTATGAACGCGAAGGTTTCCGGCGTATTCCGCTATTTGGTCCCTACACGAATAGCCCCGAGAGTTTGTATTACGAAAAACTGATTGAGCCAAATGAAAGCAAGAAGCAAGGAGTTGTAGGACGACGTTGAAAAGCACCTGAAAGCACTTTCCGTCGATCCGAACAATCCGAAATAACCCCAATATCTTCCGAATAATCGACGCTTTTACAGGTTTCCTACCTATCCCACGACCGCTTTCTCTGCTATACTTGCCGACAGTTGGTTTGACGACGCGATCGCAGCACGCAGTCTTTTGCTATCGGCCTGCTTCTTTCTCTCTCGCCAGGCCACGTGGCGGACCACCATGTTGGTCCCTTTCGCTTCGACCCGGGAAGTCTAATCGGGGGTCGGCTCTGTCCGGAGTAATGGACTGTTAGTAGGAGTAGTTTTGTGGGTAAGAAGCTTTATGTAGGCAATTTGAGCTACAACGTCGACGGAGCGCAACTGGAGGAAATGTTCTCCAAGTTTGGTTCCGTGCGGAGCGCTGAAGTGATTCAAGATCGCGACACGGGTCGAAGTAAAGGCTTCGGCTTCGTGGAAATGGCCGACGACAACGCGGCCCGCGAGGCAATGGAAGGAATGAACAACCAGGAGCACGACGGCCGGACGATGACCGTCAACGAAGCACGACCAAAAGAGTCGCGCGGCGGTGGCGGTGGTTTTGGCGGCGGTCATGGCCGAGGCGGGTACGGCCGGCGCTAAGCCGTGCGTACGCTTCAGGCAACAAGACGAAATAAAAGCGGGCCGCGGGGTGACTGCACCTCGCGGCCAGTTTTTTCGGCGACGTGGCACAGACGCCACGTCGCAAATCGAACTTGCATGGAATGCTGCACCTCGAACTGGGAGAGTGCCATGAGCAGCGAAGAACCATTGATGATCGTACGACCGCAGCCGCCGAAGCACCTCTGTCCGGTTTGTGGGAAACCATCATATTCATTGGGCGGTGTTCATCCCCAGTGTGCGATTCAGCAAGCCGACGAACCGCGAATGAGCCGGTTGCGTGCTCGCAAAGTGGCAGCGCCGAAGACAAAGAATTCGGCTCAACATTCGTGGAAAAAGCGCTGCCCCAAATGCGGCATGGAGTCGCATATCAGACTCAAAGTTTGTGCCTGCGGTCACGCGTTCGAGACGCGCTAATCGGATGCGACAGCGCGGGCGGCTACTCATCATTCTCAAGCTTTCAAAAGGAACCCAATGGGAAAGAACCCCAACACATTTCAGAAACGGCAACGCGAAATGGAGAAGAAGCGAAAGGCCGAGGACAAGCGCAAGCGAAAGCAGGCGCTAAAAGAAGCGGCTGCACAGCGAACGACGCCCGCGCCGTCGAGCAGCCAGAGTGGTTCGGCTATTGAAGATTGATGGTTGGGCGTTAGGGCCGCGACTTTTGCGTTTGAGATGGAACAGTAGTGGGGACGCCCGAAGAAACGCGCACCATGATTGTGCGATGAGGTGCTAATGCGCGGCCATGTCGGCGCCTTTTTGGGCGACGGAGCGCTTCATCAGCAATACCAGCGGGACGACGGCGAAGCTGGCAAGGGAAAAGAAGCGGAACATGTCGAAATAGGAGAGTGCACCCGCTTGTCGTTGGACTTCGGAATAGATCATTTGCAGCCCGAGTTTTTGCGATACCACGGGATCGCCAGTGTGTGCCAGCACAACCTGGCTCATGCGGTGCATGGCGGCCCTCGCCGTGGGGTTGAGGATGTTCACGTGAGCAGCGAGTATCGTTTGATGGGCCTGGCTGGAGCGCGCGAGGAACGTTGTTACGACCGAAACGCCGATGCTTGATCCTTCGTTGCGAATCAAGTTGAACAGGCCTGATGCGTTGCTCGTTTGGTCGCGGGGAATGTACATGTAGGCGGCCGTGTTGCCAGGGACCCAGAGCATGCCGGCGCCGAGCGTTTGCAGGATGCGGGCCAGACTAAATGGTACGGGTCAACGGCGAGATTCAAGGTCGACATCCACAGCGCCGCAGTGCCGACGATGGCCAGCCCGGTCATGATGAGAAATCGCGCGTCGAGCCCGCGGCCGAGCAGGTAACCGATGACGGCTCGCGGTCGAGACGCACAAGTACTTGCCCGGCAAATCCCGACGGAGCGCCCGACGAAAGCGTATCGAGTGAGATCTAAA
>DASZZA010000519.1:0-3172 GCA_035545135.1 Lacipirellulaceae bacterium
AGGGCGCATCGATTACACAACTGTCACCAGCTCCGCAATCGCCCGCAGCGTCGTCCGACTATTCGGCGAGGCACTCCACAAAACGCGCCTCGTGGCGATCAGTCCCCTCACCGCCGCAACGCTATCAGAACAACGGTTTCCATCTGCAATTATCGCGGAAAAATATACGACGGACGGCATAATCGACGCGATTGTTGTCGCCGAAGAAAAGGCGAGGGGGGGCAAATGAAATACCGCATCCTGCGAATTGTGTTCTCGGCTCTGTGTGGGATTGCATGTTTAATACTGACCGTTTTGTGGCTGCGAAGCTATTGGTGGCTCGACGGTGCGAGCGGGAATCGAGGTGGTCATTTCGTCTATGTTGATGCGCTTATGGGAGAGCTCCACTTTGCCCGAATCGTGCCCATCATGGGACCGCCCGTACCGTGGCATTGGTTCCATGGCAGAATCAGCGATACGGATCTGGAGGCATACAAGTCGTCTCAGAACGGTCGTCGCAGTACAATTGGAGTTGCGTGGAAAGTGTTCGGAAATGGTTGGCAAGTGGCAGTCTCATTGTGGTTGCCAGTTTTGATTAGCGGCGCACTCGCTGCAGCTCCCTGGTTCCACTGGCACTTCAGCCTCCGCGCGCTGCTAATTGGCACGACCATCGTAGCCTTGCTGCTCGGTTTGGCAGCTATCTTGGGACGAAAGTGATCAGCTGCAACATCCAACTGTTCGTTCATGGCCGGCGCAAAGCTGAACGAATAGGAAAACTCTAATCTAAGTTTCGCTTGTCAGGTCTGCGGCAACATTACTGGGAAACGTCAGACGTTTGATGATTCATCCGCCAACGTCCGATGCTATTGGTAGGTCAGGCTCCGCCTGACGCAATTGCACCAGCACGTCGTGATCTGCGAGCGCGGCATGCGGTGCACACCGTACCGGCCCACGATGGTCCGGACCCACCTTTGGCATGGACGTTCGTTCCCGCCACATGCCTGCCCCGATTCAACGCTCGCTAACATGGGGAGCTTTTATGTCCGGTCATTTTCCCCCGGCCTCACATGGCAACCGGCGTTTGCCGATTGCCGGGTCGCCGAAAGTTCGCGCGACACTGTACCTGCCGCAGGATTTGCTGGATGAAGCCCGCGACGCGGCCGTCCACCTGGGCGGCTTTCCCTTGCGGCTTACGCTCACCAAGTTTGCCGAGCGCGCTTTTCGCGCCGAGTTGCAACGGCTCAAAGACCATTACAACGCCGGCTGCAATTTTCCGCCGCGAGAAGAGGATCTCAAGGGAGGCAGACCAATCGCAGCGTAGCGATGAGGAGACGTCATGAAACTCCATGACAAACCAAAACCCCCGATTCCCACAACCACAGTACGATTGTTTCCACGACTGGTGCCCGTCAGCGTGCTTACCAGGCATGTTTGCGTCGAACACCCGGCAACTCGCGAACGCCTCGCGAGAATTTCAACCACGACCTCCCCGGATGCCCGCGCGCACGTGCGAATCCGGTTGCTCAGAATGATTCTCGACAACGAACGGTCGCGGAGAAACACCCCGCGACCCAACGCCAGCTGAAGCGAGGATATTTCACCACAGAGGCACGGAGAGCACCGAGGAAAAACAGAATGCACAATGCAACATGTACAATGAACAATGTTCAACGCGGATCCCCATTTTGCACTGAACATTGAACATTGTGCATGGAACATTTTCTTTCCTGTGCTCGCCTCTGTGTCCTCCGTGCCTCTGTGGTAATCCCCAATTTGGATAATCATTTCTTCCACCGCTCGCTATGTTCCGTCACGTCACGCTCTGCATCGTGCTTCTGTCGATTATTGGCACGTCCGCCGTAGCGAGCGTGTCGGACAATGCCGCACCGCACTTGGCGTCGTTGTGGCCTCTGTTCGGCTCGCACCCTCACGCGGTGTATGATTCGCTTCCCGGCGTGGCGACTCCCCATCCCGCCGTCGCGAGAATCATCGTGCCGGAGGATGATGCAACTGCCTTTGGCAGCGGTACGCTCGTCGGTGTGCACGAGAGCCGTGGACTGGTGATCACGAACTGGCATGTCGTCCGCGACGCCGTCGGCTTAGTCGACGTCGTATTTCCCGATGGCTTCCATTCGCACGCCAAGCCACTGAAGGTTGATTCCGATTGGGACCTTGCCGCGCTTGTGATCTGGCGACCTCCGGGCGTCGAGCCAGTGAAAATCGCCACCCAGCCACCGCGCCCCGGCGACCTGCTCACGATCCACGGTTACGGCCGCGGCAAATATCGCATCGCCACCGGGCACTGCACGGCATTTTATTCGCCACGCCCCGACTTCCCGCACGAAATCGTCGAGCTCGATGTCGAAGCCCGCCAGGGCGACTCCGGCGGACCGATCTTCAACCAGGCCGGCGAACTGGCCGGCGTCCTGTTCGGGGCAGGGCAGGGGACCACCCTCGGCAGCTTCGCCCCACGCGTTCGCGTTTTTCTGGCCAGCGTGGCGCCCGATCTCGATGTAGAAAACGAACAGGCGCTGGCGGCCGCCGACAAGCCTGCGCCCAAGGTCACGGCATCCATTCGCAACGTCTCGAATGACTCCAATTCGACCTACCCAAGCGCTCCCTGGTCGCCGCCCGCACATCCCGTCTCGAACAAACCAACCTCCAACGCGAAACCAGACGTGCAACTCGCCGGCATCGCCAGCTCATCCGAAGCGACTTCGGATAACTCCGCAATGTGGCAGAGCATCGCAAAGAACGGCTGGTACGAACCGCTGAAGACGCTCTTGGCGGCAGTTGGTTTGACCGCGCTCGTTCTTCGGCTACTCAGGTCCGTTCGATAGCACCGTAAGTGAGCTCAACCAGCAGCTGTACGAGCGGATCGAAGCCTGGCGCAATCAGCCGATCACCGGACGGTTCGCCTACGTGTACCTGGACGGCATTTGGCTGAAACGCTCCTGGAGTGGCGAGGTAAAGAACGTGGCCGTGCTGGTGGCGATCGGCGTGGACCAGGACGGGTATCGGCAGATTTTGGGCGTGGTGGAAGGCATGAAGGAAGATGCCGAGAGCTGGCGATCATTCCTCCGGCACCTCAAAGAGCGTGGACTGGCGGGCGTGGAGCTCGTCGTCTCAGACAAGAGCTTGGGGCTCGTCGAAGCACTGGCTGAGTTTTACCCAAAAGCCGCGTGGCAACGCT
>DASZZA010000520.1:0-7709 GCA_035545135.1 Lacipirellulaceae bacterium
CGAACTTCGGTCATGCTTTCGACCGCCCAGCGGATGCCCTCGCGGCCCAGGCCGCTATCTTTGGTACCGCCGTAGGGCATGCTATCGATGCGGAACGACGGTACCTCGTTGATCATCACGCCGCCGACAGAGAGTTCGTCCCACGCTTTGTGGATCTTAGCGATGTCGCGTGTGAAGATGCCGGCCTGAAGGCCATAGCGACTGTCGTTGACCGCGGCCAGAGCCTCATCAAACTCTGTGAATTGATACAATAACGTTACCGGTCCGAAAATCTCTTCGCACGCGGCCGACGCATTCTTCGGCACGCCTTCGAGCACGGCCGGTTCGACCATACGGCCATCGCGCGACCCTCCGCAGAGCAGCCGACCACCCTTCTCCACCGCCTGGCGGATTGATTCTTCAATTCGCTTTGCATCGTCCTCGCTGATGATCGGTCCGACGAACGTGTTTTCGTCGCGCGGATCGCCCATTACCATGCGGCGAACTCGATCCACGAAAGTTTTGCGAAACTCCCCGTACTTCTCGCGGTGAACATAAATGCGTTGAACGCTGATACAGCTCTGCCCTGCTTGATAATAGCCACCGAAAATGCACCGGCTGGCTGCATCGTCGATGTCGGCATCGCGATCGACGACTACAGCTGCATTCCCGCCGAGCTCGAGCGTTACGTGCTTTTTGCGGGCCCGGTCGCGTAACTCCCACCCCACCTCGGCCGAGCCGGTGAAGCTCAGCTTCTTGATCCGCGCGTCTTCTACGAGCGCGGCAGCCTCGCCGGAGCGCATGGGCAGGATCGAAAACGCCCCGGTTGGCAAATCGGTTTCCGCCAGGATTTCACCCAATATCAGCGCGCTGATCGGAGTATAGCTGGCTGGCTTGAGCACAAACGGGCACCCGCAGGCAATCGCCGGAGCAATCTTGTGTGCGACCAAATTCAACGGGAAATTCCACGGCGTGATGAAGCCGCACGCGCCGATCGGCACGCGCTGCCACATCCCTCGATAGTTTTCGCCGCGCGACGTGATGTCGAGCGGCAGCACTTCACCGATGATGCGAGTCGATTCCTCGGCGGCCAAGTCCAGCGTATCGAGAAGCCGCGCGACTTCGCCCCGCGCGAATTGGATCGGCTTTCCGGCCTCGACAACCAGGACCTTGGCGAGCTCTTCTCGACGCTGCTCACACCGCTCTAAGAGATGTCGCAGGACAGCTTTCCGCTTCCAGGCTCCTAGCCTTCGCATCGGTCCGGAAGCCGCTGCGGCCGCGGCAATAGCCTGATCCAACGCTTGTTTGTCCGCCAGCGCGACGCGAGAAACCACCTCGTCCGTAAATTTATCAACTACGACAAGGTCCGCATTCGGTTGCTGCGGTCGATTCGCCAGATAATAGGCGTATTGCGATTGGAGCATGCGTCACTCATCTGTTCATCAGTGCAAGGCAGTCGATCGTGGAAGTTCACGAGAAGCGGTTTTAAAGGTTTTAGGGAGGGCGAAGCTCCTGCTTAGCCGCGTTTGGAGGCGCGTTCGGCTCGGCAGGAGCCTCGCCGCCCCGGTTGTGAAAACTGCTCCTCAATACATAATACAGCCACGAAATAGCCGCGACACGAGCTAACGTGTCGCACCGGCACATCAAACTGGAAGCGACGTGTTCGACCGAAAAGCGAAGGCTTTGCCACCGATACCGCAGAAGTGGCCAAACTTTCTACGGCACCAGTCGCGAGCACGCCCGCACGGCTGGCCTTTTGCCGCAATGATTGCGACATCGTTTAGAAGAACGCCCGGCGGGTCAGGCAACTCGCCGCTGTCGCAACATGAGTAGACCCATGCCAAGCAACATCAAACAGGCCGAGGCCGGTTCGGGAACTACGGGGCCAGCGTGCAGGTTCTTATCCTTGCTGATTTGGAACGTAGCGCCGGGTGCTAGTTGGAAATCCCACTCATATGCCCACGTCATGTCGCCGGGACCGGCTATAACACCGATCGGCGGCGTGTCACTTAGCACCGTCGGTGTGCCGTCATTAAGCTTGTTTAGCATGACGGGGAAGGACGCAATTTCGCGATGCGTCGGTACGGGCGTGACTACCGTTTCCGTTAGCTCGGAAGCGGGACTGAACTGTCGCACCGAGTTCGGATTAGTAAACACCGCCGAATCCGCTGGCCCGATATCGAAGTCGGCGTATTGAAAAAAATGGAAATCGAGCGGCACACCGATCTGGCTCGTGATCGAAATCTGCTCGGCTAGGTCCGAAGCTCCGCTGCCCGGCGTACCGCCATCTATTGTGTAACGAGTTTCGATGCGGAATCCGCCGAACCCATCGACATAACGCACAAACAGCGTATCGTTATTGCCGTCGAAGTTGCCGTCACTGACTCCCTGAACGCCAATTGGCAACGTGTGCACCGATTGCTCTGCCACGTTCCCGATGCGGAACCAGAACGCCTGCTGGGCCAGAACGTCGTTGCCATCTACAAACCAGTTGAAGTTATTGGCTTGCGTCGCCGTATCGAACTGGGCGATCGAGTTGTCGTCAACGAGAGTAAAGAGGGCTGCGGAGCAATTCTGCTGCCCGTATGCCGCCCACCCGACAAAAAGTAAAGCACTAAGAACAGCGCGAGCGCTGACGATGGAACGAATCCAAGTTGTCCAGCTCATTAGCCCACCTCGCTGATGTAGCGTCGTCGTAAAACGGCCTTGCCGCCCATAACACCCCCCAGAATAGCTAGTACGACCGCGAATTGCAATTAATAAAAGGCGGAATCGCACAGTTTTTCAAAAAAAAGTGGGCCGCGCGATCCCCCTGTAGAATCGGGTCGCGGCCGCCGTTTTCACAACGCATCACCAGGAGGAATGCCTCACCACAGGACTTTGCTGTCGCCCCGCCATCGCACGAAACCTTCGATTGCCTCATATTCGGACAGGCCCAGTTTGTCATACAGTTGGGCCGTATCGCGGTTTCGGTCTTCGGCCCGCTTCCAGAACTCGCGCATGTCAGGGCCGGGAAAGAGAGCGCGGTCCTTCTGCGACTGGTGCTTGAAAATTGCGGTTCGCTTGCGATCCACCTCCGTCGGGCTGAGCGGCACCGCCATTTCGATCTCGTGCGGCCCCCATTCGTGCCACGCGCCGCGGTAGAGCCATACCTCACAATCGGCGAACCAATCGTCCTTCTCGCACCGGTTGCAAGCCGTGAGCACGGCGTTCAGGCATACGCGGTGCGTGCCGTGCGGATCCGATAGATCGCCGGCCGCGTAAACCTGGTGCGGCCGAATCTGTCGCAGGAGGCCTACGACCATTTCAATATCCTGCTCGCTCAGTGGCTTCTTCTTCACGCGCCCCGTTTCGTAGAACGGCATGTCCATGAAGTGAAGCCGGTCGTCCGATAGCCCGCAACTCCGACCCGCCGCCCGAGCCTCGCCGCGCCGGATCATGCCCTTGATTGTCTGCACTTCGGCGCTGTCTACCTGCCCCGGCTTCTTGTTACGCAGAAATTCTTCGACGTGTGCTTCTAGCTCGGCCGCTCTCTGCGGCGAAACATCGAAGTGCGTGTTGAAGTCCGCTACGAAGTCGGCAAATCGGATCGCATCGTCGTCAAACACCGCAATGTTGCCCGACGTTTGATACGCGACGTGCACTTCGTGCTTCTGATCGACAAGCCGAATCAGTGTTCCACCCATCGAGATGACATCGTCGTCCGGATGCGGCGAAAAAACGAGCACGCGCTTCGGAAAAATATGGTCGCGCGTGCGCGTGCGGTCGCCCGGCCGCTTTGCATGGTCCGGCTTGCCGCCCGGCCAACCGGTGATCGTCGACTGCAGGTGTCGAAACACCTTGAGATTGATGTCGTACGCCGGCCCCCGTTCGGCTAACAAGTCCTGCAATCCCTCCTCGTTATAGTCGTGATCGGTGAGCTTCAAGATCGCTTTATCCAGCTTGCGGGCGAGCCAAATAACCGCCTTACGCACCTTGTACTCATCCCACTCGACTGGCCCCAATAGCCACGGTGATTTCTTGCGCGTGAGTCCGTCTGCCGCCGCATCATCAATTACCACCACAGCGTTTGGATGTTCCTGAAGGAAGCTCGCCGCGATCGACTGGCTAACGTCTCCCTCGACTGCCCGCGCGATAATCGGCGATTTGTGCTCACCAAACGCGAGCATCACCAATTGGCGTGCTTCCAATATCGTGCCTACTCCCATGGTAATGGCGCGCCGAGGAACATTCTCTTGACCGAAAAAGTCGCTCGCCGCGTCGATTCGCGTCACGCGGTCGAGCGTTATCAACCGCGTTCGGCTGTCCTTGCCCGACCCTGGCTCGTTGAACCCGATGTGCCCCGTGCGGCCAACGCCGAGAAGCTGAATATCGATTCCGCCCGCTTGCTTGATCAGTTCTTCGTACCAGGTACAAAAATCGGCTACCTGCTCGATCGGCAGCGTGCCATCCGGCACATGCCAGTTTCCCGGTTGAATATCGACCAGATCGAACAAGTGCTCGCGCATGAATCGCACGTAGCTCTGCAGCTCGTTCTGCTGCATCGGATAGTACTCGTCGAGATTGAACGTCACAACGTTGGCGAACGACAATCCTTCCTCGCGGTGCATACGCACCAGCTCGTCGTATATGCCAACCGGCGTGTTGCCCGTTGCCAGCCCCAAAACACACGTTCGCCCCTCGCCGGCGCGCTCGCGAATCAAATCAGCTATTTGTCGCGCGACGGCTTTGCTGGCCTGGGTCGCGTGTGGATAAACTTCGACCGGTATTCGCTCTCGCTGAGCGAGCGAATTAGCTGGCGGGCGGTTCGGCAACGCAGCAACGCGTCGCTTGGTCGCGGATGTAGATGGAGACGATTCGAATTGTGTGCTCATGAATCGGAAAACATGGTTTTTTGGCCTTTGGCGAAAGACCAGCCGTCCATGCCGGTCGAGCCGTAACCAACTTGGTTAATTGCAAACCTTACTATAAATGACAGCGGCGTGATGCGAAAGCTTGCGACGAGACAAGTCGTTTTCCCGCGCGTGTGCTGCTGGTCAGTCGTCCGCGACCGCATTAAAATGACCGCGCTTTCGGTTTCGAATCATCGTCTACGAACTTGAAATGAAGGAGGTTCCCATGGTCCACCAGAATCACTCGAAGACGTTCAGAATTGGGGCCGCTTGCTGTTTGATTGCAGCGGTAGGCATCGCCGCGTCAGCTGTATTGATGTTTGGCAACGAGTCTCAAGCGCAGCCGCGCCGCGAACGAATGGCAAGGACTCCCCGGATCACTTATGCGGTTGCCGAAGTGCATCCGCTCGGAGACCACAAGGTGAGCGGCAAAGTGACTTTCACACAGACCGACGAAGGCATCGAAGTCGTCGCGGATCTGACCGGATTGCAACCCGGCGAGCATGGGTTCCACATTCATGAGTTCGGCGACTGCTCGATGGCCGACGGAAAATGCGCTGGCGCCCATTTCAATCCCACGAACCAGCCACACGGCGGACCGGACGATGCCCATCGTCACGTGGGCGACCTCGGCAATATTAAAGCGGATGGCCAAGGTCACGGCACGTACAAGCGGGTCGACAAAGTGATCGCGCTCAACGGCCCACGATCAATCATCGGCCGGGCCGTAATTGTTCACGCCGAGAAAGACGACTTCAAGTCGGTCGCCTCCGCCGGAGCCCGCATCGGCTGCGGCGTCATCGGCATCGCCGACCCGAAGATGGCGCAACACTAGGCTTAGAACACGTAACAAATTGAGTTGAACGGCCAAGAACGCCAAGTAAGACAATGGGCGTTTAGCGGCGGGACTTGCCCAGCGCGGGGTTGCCCCGTCGCTAAGCATGCTTAGAAGATGATTTTTCTCAGCTGTTACTAGTTGCAGTCGACGCGTAGGGTGCGAAAAATCATGGAATCGCAGGCAAAACCCGCTCGGCGCAACGAAGTGGGCGGAGACCATAATCTTTCGGTCTCCGCCCTTGATCTGTCGTCGCGTTTCGTTCCGGTACCCGGTTGCGTCCCGATTTCATCTAGTTTGAGTCGCTTTTATTGCGATTCGCCCGGCCGCGCCCGGGGCCACCGCGTCCGGGGCCGCGGAGTTCCGACAAATCGATGTCAACCTTCTCACCCTTGAGCGATTCCAATTTTTTCTGCTGATCGGCGGTGAGCACCGCCATCAGCTCTTTGTTCATTTTTTCATGCATCTCTTCGCGCGACAAGTTCTGCTGGCGAGCTCCGCGCATTCCCCGCAGGGTATCTCGTATCTTGGTCTTTTGTTCGTCCGTGACATTCAGCTCCTTGGCAACCGCGGGATTCATGACGGCGACAGCTCCAGCGACCTGAATATAGATTCCCATCAATCGCTTTCGCTGGCTCTCGTCAAGCACGCCATTAATTTTGTCCTCTGTGCTCGACGCCAGCTTCCGAATTTTTTCCCGATCGCGCCCACCTCCACTCTGGAATTCCTCCCGCATTTCCTTCCGCATGTCGTCGTTAATCGCCTTGATTTTCGACTCCTGCTCTTCGGTAAGTTTCAAGGCATCCTGCACCTTGTCGACGGAGAGGAGATGAACCATTGAGGCTCCGCCGAATCCGCCTGGGCCGCCGGGACCACCCCGACCGCCTCGTCCGCGTCGACCCCGTTCATTTTGTGCAACCGCGACCTGTGAAACCATGATGGCGATTGCCACCACGGCGACCATGATCCACAATTTCCTCGATAAACGCGTCATATTTCGATCCTTTCTGGGTGCGACCATTGCCCGAATGTAACGCTAAAGAGAACTCGTGCCCTAGGCGGACTAAACCCCGGGCCGCAAGTCGGGTATCGCGAAAATTCGCCCAGCCAGTGCCATCCGCTCGCCTCAATAAATGCTCGCTGGCTGCCGCCGCTGGCTGCCGTCAATCGATGCCCGACGCTGGGTCGCGGAACCGGTAACCAATCCCACGCACGGTCTCAACGAGTACGGCATGTAGCCCAAGTTTCTTTCGGAGCGAGCGGATATGGACATCAATCGTCCTCTCCAGAACCAGCGAGTCGCCACCCAGGGCGGCATCGATCAACTCCGAGCGTGAAAAAACGCGCCCCGGTTGGCGCAGCAATGCTTCCAGCAGCCCAAATTCGCTCGGCGTCAGGTCAAGCGGTTTTTCCTCGACCGTCACCCGATGCCGCTCGCGATCGACCATCACCCCCTGGCTTACCAGCACACCACCATGAGTTTCGCTGCCGTCGCGACGCCGAAGCAAAGCCCGAATTCGCTCCAAAAGCACCTTCACGCTGAACGGCTTGGCCACGTAGTCATCCGTGCCGATCGAGAAACCTACCACCTCGTCGGTCTCCTCAGATTTTGCGGTTAGCATCAAGACGAGCATGTTTCGCGTCGTCGGATCTGCCCGCAGACGGCGGCAAACCTCCAGGCCGTCGACCATCGGCAGCATAAGGTCCAACAACACCAAATCGGGTGACCTTAGCCTGGCCTGCCGAAGACCATCCTGACCATCATTAGCTACAACCGTCTGGTAACCATCTTGGCGCAAATTGTATTCAAGCACCTCGGCCAACGACCGGTCATCTTCCACAATGAGAATCTGAGCCTTCGACATGAACCTCCCTCAATCAGTTACGTGGTCGGATGGAAATTATCGAGATGGTGCCGCGCGATTTCCCCTTCGACCAGGTAGATAACGTCCTCGGCGATATTCGTCGCACAATCGCCGATGCGCTCGACATGCCGGCAGACT
>DASZZA010000521.1:0-3398 GCA_035545135.1 Lacipirellulaceae bacterium
AGCGAAGGGCGTTTGGATCACTGGCGGCGATTGGGACCACACGCGTTGGGGCGGCGAGTTGCCGTCGCGCGACTGGATCGATGCGGTGACGCCCGACAACCCTGTGTGGATTAACCGGCTCGACGGCCACATGGCCCTGGCAAACACCGCGGCGATGCGAGCCGCTCACGTCGCCGATGATATCAAGGACATTCCCGGCGGCGATATCGTGCGCGATGCTTCGGGCCGGCCGACCGGCATATTCAAAGACAACGCGATGTCGCTCATCGATCGCGTCGTGCACGACCCCACGATGGAGCAGCAGCTCGATGCGGTTGTCGCCGCGACGAACTACTTTGCGGTGCGCGGTGTTACGGCAGTACACCACATGGGCACTTGGCCGGACGTCGAAATCTTTCGCGTTGCCGAGCGCCGTGGGTTGCTCAAGACGCGAATTTACGCGTGCACGCCGCTCGGGCAGTGGCAGCGGCTGCAGAAGGAGATTAACCAGCGCGGGCGGGGCGACGATTGGCTGCGCATCGGCGGGCTGAAGGGTTTTGTCGACGGCTCCCTCGGTTCTCACACGGCGGCGTTTTTAGAGCCGTACTCGGACAAAGCGGGCGACCGCGGATTGTTGGTCAACACACCGGAGGACTTGGAATCGTGGACGATGGCAGCCGACGGCGCGGGGTTGCAAGTTGTCGTGCATGCGATCGGCGATCGGGCCATCCGGTTGCAGCTTGATATCTACAAGCGTGTGGAGAAGGCGAACGGCCCGCGCGATCGGCGATTTCGGATCGAGCACGCGCAGCACATTTCGCCGCAAGATTTGCCACGGTTCGCCAAGCTCGGCGTGATCGCCAGCATGCAGCCGTATCATGCGATCGATGATGGGCGTTGGGCGGAACGCGAGATTGGCGCGAAGCGTTGTGAAACATCGTACGCTTGGCGCTCGCTGTTAGATACCGGGGCGCGGTTGGCATTTGGCAGCGACTGGTTTGTCGCGCCACCATCGCCAATCGAGGGTATTTATGCCGCAGTCACTCGCCGGACGCTCGATGGGAAAAACCCGGGCGGCTGGGTGCCAAAACAGAAAATTAAGATCGAAGATGCGCTACGCGCCTACACCATTGATGCGGCGTACGCGGGTTTCAGCGAAACGTCGCTCGGCTCGCTGGAGCCAGGTAAATTGGCGGATATTGTCGTCTTGGACCGCAATTTGTTCGATACGCCGCCGAATGAACTCAACACAGTGGCGATTCGAATGACAATCGTCGGCGGAAAGGTAGTGTACTCCGCGAGGTAAAAATGATCATAATGATTTTCTCGCGGAGGGGCCAAGAACGCAGAGTTTATAAAAGCTCTTGGAACACTAATCTGCGCTAATCTTCCTTAATCAACGTTATGGTTAGTGATGATTAGCGAAGATGAGCGTTCTGTCGGTTGTGCCCGCCTCTGCGTGATATTTTTGGAGGTTCAATGGTTCGCTACAGGTTACTAGCTGCGATTATTTTGACGATAACGTTTACCGGGTTTGGCTTTGCGGCCGAGGAACAATGGCACGCCGGCGTTGCGAAGGTCAATATCTCGCCGGAGCTGCCAATCTGGCTCTCTGGCTACGGCTTTCGAGATCACCCGGCCAAAAGCAAGCACGACGACCTTTGGGCCAAGGCCCTGGCACTCGAGGACGCGGCTGGGCACCGCGTGGTGTTGGTGACGATGGACCTGGTCGGCATTCCCCGTGAGATATCGCAGGATGTTTGCCGGCAGGTGGAAAAGCGTTACAAATTGCCGCGATCCGCGATCGCGCTGTGTACGTCGCACACGCACAGTGGGCCGGTCGTTCGTGGCAATCTGATGGCGATGTACTCGCTCGATGCGGATCAAAGCCGGCGGGTGAAGGCGTATCGAACAAAGTTGGTCGAGTGGTTGGTGCAAGTCGCAGGGGAAGCCCTCGACAAGCTGGAACCGGCCCAAGTTTCGTGGGGAAAAGGGCACGCGGATTTCGCCGTCAACCGGCGCAACAACAAGCCGGAAAGAAAGGTCCCGGAGCTGCGCAAAGAGCACAAGCTCGCTGGTCCCGTGGATCATGAGCTGCCAGTGTTGGCGGTGCGGGGTGCGGACGGTAAGTTGCTGGCAATCGTCGGCGGATATGCGTGTCATGCGACGACGGTATCGACTTACTTCATATCGGCCGATTGGCCGGGCGCCGGCCAAAATGAATTGGAGCGCCGTCATCCGGGGGCGGTGGCGATGTTCGTCAATGGCTGCGGCGGCGACCAGAACCCGCTGCCGAGGGGCAATTTCACATTCGTGAAGGAGTACGGAGCCGACTTTGCCGACAGCGTGGACGCGGTGCTGAACGGCAACATGGAAAAGGTCGCGCCGACGCTGAAAACAGCGTACGAAGAGATCGATCTGAAATTCGGCAAGCTGCCCACGCGCGCCGAGTTGACGGCGCTGACCACAAAAAAACCGCCGCAAGGGCGTTGGTCGAAATACATGCTCGCCGAGTGGGACCACGACGGAAAACTGCCGTCCACATATCCCTACCCGGGAGAAGCGTGGCAGCTTGGCGACAACCTCACGTGGATTTTTCTCGGCGGCGAAGTAGTGGTCGATTATTCCCTGCGGCTGAAGAAGGAGCTCGGCCCGGATACCTGGGTTTCGAGTTACTCGAACGACGTGATGGCATACATTCCGTCGCGACGCGTACTGACCGAAGGAGGCTACGAAGGCGGGCTCGCGCGCTACCCCTACGGGCTACCTGCGCCGTGGGACGCGAGCGTCGAGGAGGATGTCGTGAACTTATCGCACAAGCTGGCGGCGGCGGTTAGAAAATAACGGTAATTCGAGCTCGGGTCAGGAATACTAATCCGCAATTTTCCATGCTCGTCGAACTTAGCGGGAATTGGTGCGGATTAGTGTTTACCGGGTATCGCTTTAACGAACTGAAACGCGAAACAGGTTCACACTGTAGGCCGGCACGGTGATGTGATCGCCGAGCGGCACGTTCTTTTGTTCTACGATGCCGACGGACTGTTTTTTGGCGGTGTTGATAGCGTCGGGATCGTTGCCATCGATTCGCCAAACCGTGGCCGTCGGCTGCAATTTCACGCCGTCGACCGTCAGTCCAATCGTCTGCGGCTTCGATTGCGGGTTAACAACGCCGATTGTGATCACGTTCCCATCGTTTGTTTTCGCGGCGGCGATGTCTATTGCTCGCTCTGAGTGATTGCCCGTAACTGCGAGCGGCACGGAGCCGAATTCGCGGCGGTAGAGCATCAGCGGCAGGGCGGTGGTGTCGAAAAAGGCGGACGTCTTCGTGGTTTTGATGCAGCCGATGACGTTGACAGTTTGGGCGTAATTGGCCATATGGATGATGTCGCTGTTTCGAAAGTATTCGTGAAGACCGGCGG
>DASZZA010000522.1:0-7762 GCA_035545135.1 Lacipirellulaceae bacterium
AAGCGTTGGCCGCGAGCGCGTTCGGTTGCGCTGGCCAGCGCTGCATGGCCAGCAGCGTTGCCGTGGCGGTTGGAAAAGCGGGCGACCCCATCGTGAAGAATCTCGTCGATTTTGCCGGCCGGATGCGCGTTGGCCCAACCGACGGCAACGAAAACGTCGACATGGGCCCGGTCATTCGTGCCGAACACCGCGACAAAGTCGCCAGCTATTTGGACATCGCCAAATCCGATGGCGCGACCGTAGCTTTGGACGGCCGGCGAGACTTTCAATCCGACGGTTTTCTCCTCGGTCCGAGCATCGTCGACAGTGTGAAGCCGAACATGCGCGTTTGGCGAGAAGAAATTTTCGGCCCCGTGCTCTCCGTCGTCCGCGCGGCCGACCTCGACGAAGCTCTCGCCCTCGGCCACCAATGCGAATACGGCAACGGTGCAGCCATTTTCACGCGCAGCGGTTACGCGGCCCGGCAGTTCAAGCGTCACTTCAACGCCGGCATGATCGGCATCAACGTCGGCGTGCCCGCCCCCATGGCCTGGTTCCCCTTCACCGGCTGGAACCGCTCCTTCTTCGGCGACCTCCACATCCAAGGCACCGAAAGCATCCAGTTCTACACCCGGCAAAAAGTAACGCTCACCCGGTGGCCGAAGTCGGATGATTCGCATGTCGACCCGGTGTGGCGCCAGGAACGGAAGTAATCGCAAGCAGACACGCAGGGGCGGAAATGCATTTAACATTGCACGGAATTGCCCCCGCGTTCTCGGCGCCTCTGCTTGAGCTCCTATGAACTTGGCATTCAGCACGAACGCATACTTGCGATTCCCGATTGAGGATGCGATCTCGCGCATCGCGGAAATAGGCTACGCCGGAATCGAACTTCTAGCCGATGTGCCGCACGCCTGGCCGGCCGGACTGCTAGAAGTGCAAAAGCAATCCATCCGCGACGCAGTCGATAAGCACCACCTCACTATCTCGAACATCAACGCGTTCATGATGAACGCCGTCGCCGACCCGCGACAACCCTATTGGCACCCGAGTTGGATCGAACCCGATCCGCGCTACCGCGCCATCCGCCGTGAACACACGAAGCGGGCCCTCCAGCTGGCCCGCGAGCTCGGCGCTCCACACATCACGACGGAACCGGGCGGCCCCCTTGCCGCTGGCCAAAGTTGGTGCCAGGCGGCCGCCATCTTCTACGACGAACTTATGCCGTGCATCGAATTGGCCGAGCAACTGGACGTGCGGATTCTCATCGAGCCCGAGCCCGAGTTGATGATCGAACGATTCGATCAATACCTTGAATTCACGAGCCGGATCGATTCGCCGATGATTGGCCTCAACTTCGACATCGGCCACGCCTATTGCGTGGGTGAAGACCCGGAGAATTGGGTCGCCAAGATGGCCGAGCACACGCGCCATTACCATCTGGAAGACATCGCCGCCACGCGCGTTCACCAACACTTAGTTCCCGGCCGAGGCGCGATCGACTTCGCTGCCACGCTCACCGCCATCCAACAAACCGGCTACGCCGGCTGGCTCACCGTCGAGCTTTATCCCTACATCAACGACCCGGACGCTGCCGCCCGCGAAGCGAAACAATTCCTCACGTCGCGCATGAACAGCCTAGCCAAGCAATGAATAACCGCGCATTCGCCTGGCTCCAGTTGCTTCGTCTGCCCAACGTCTTCACGGCGATGGCCGATGTGGTGATGGGCTACGTGGTCACGCACTATTACGTGCAATCGCCGCTCCAGTTCGGGCTGTTGATAGCGGCGTCCAGCTTGCTCTACCTGAGCGGCACGGTGCTGAACGACGCGTTCGATGCTGATATCGACGCCCGCGAACAGCCTCACCGGCCGATCCCCTCGGGGCGTGTTTCGCGAACCGCCGCACTCTACGCTGGTTGGGTCTTGCTCACGGCGGGTGTTTTGGTTGCTTGGTGCGTGAGCTTCATGGACAACGACTGGCGACCGGGGGCTATCGGTGTGCTGCTGGCCGCGTGCATTTTTTTGTACGATGGCGGGCTGAAACATACGCGGCTTGGCCCGCTGGTGATGGGCGAGTGCCGCGCCTTCAACGTGTTGTTGGGCATGAGCCTTATGATTATCCCTTGGGGTGAAGCCGAACTGCTCATCGCCATTGGCATCGGCGTTTATGTCGTCGGCGTGACGATGTTCGCACGCACCGACGCACGTGCTAGCTCGCGCAGGCGGCTGACCGCCGGCTTCGTGGTGCTGGTGGGCGGCATGGCATTACTGGCTGCGGTACCGTGGTTCACCGACGATCGCCCCCATCTGTCGATTTCGCCTGGCGGATGGTATCTGTTGTGGGGCGCGATCGCACTTATTATCGGGCGGCGGTGCTTGATGGCCATCTTCGAGCCTTCGCCGAAGCGCGTGCAAGCCGCCGTGCGCAACTGCGTCCGTGCGATTATCGTCCTCGACGCGGCTGTGTGCGTCGGCTACGCCAGCCCTTACTGGGGCTTTATCGTACTCATGTTGTTACTCCCAACGATGCTTCTCACGCTGTGGCTGAACGCAACGTAGGTCAGGCTGTGCTTGACAGTAGCTGAACCAGCGTCAGGCGGATCCTGATTTGCGTCTGCGATGGTTGAACGCGTGGTGGAGCATCATTGGATTACGAGCTAGGAGTTTTTACGAAGAGCTTCTAACAAAATGGCTTCGGAGGGGGGGACAGTCCCATTTTGCTCCGAAGACTCCGCAAAATTGGGACAGTCCCCGGCCATTTTGTTAGAAGCTCTCAACTGTTTCCGAGGCACCCTTACCCCGGTCCTTTACCGGAGGGAGAGGGAGCCTTGTGAGGGCGTCTCAGAGAGAATTGCTATGTTGGATATAGGCCTCACGCAACTCGCCGCGTCGGCAGTCGATTACTTTCGACAACGTTTCGCTCGTGCGCCCCAATGGCTTGTCGCGGCGCCAGGTCGCGTCAATCTCATCGGCGAACACATCGACTACAACGATGGCTTCGTGCTGCCCATGGCCATCGACCGGTACTGCGTAATCGCCGCTGGGGACTGGCCTCTTTTTTTGCAGGAAGGCGCTACCGCACAATCCGGCGTCGAACAAAAGAGGGGCGCTGTTACCCTTGCGCGCGTATTCAGCGTCGCCACGAACGAGGAAGCCACGATTTCGCTTGCGAATCCGGCCCGTAACGCGGGTCCTGGCCATTGGTCAAACTACATCGCTGGCGTGATCGCCGGATTCGCCGCTCACAACTTGCACCCGAGTGGCTTTCAGGCCGTGATCGAATCGAGCGTGCCCGTCGGCGCCGGCCTTTCGAGCAGTGCGGCTATCGAAGTGGCCACCGCGACGCTCCTGGAGGCCATGACTGGCCATGTGCTCGAACCAGTGGAAAAAGCATTGCTCTGTCAACAGGCCGAACACGAGTACGCCGGCGTACCATGCGGAATCATGGACCAGTTTGCGTCCGTCATGTGCCGGCAAGACTATCTCATGCTGCTCGATTGTCGCTCGCAACAGATCGAGCACATTCCGTTCGTGAATCCGAACATTACGGTGCTCATCATCAACACGAATGTCAAGCACGAGCTCTCCGGCAGCGAGTACGCCGAGCGCCGCGGTCAATGTGAGTCCGCTGCACATAAACTCGGTATCAAGTCGTTACGGGACGCCACTTTCGGCCAGCTCGAATTGCGACGCAACGAGCTTAGCGATGCCGAATACCGCCGCGCTCGGCACGCCATCGGCGAAATCGCGCGCACCCTCGACGCGGCCGATGCCATCAAGGCTGGTCATTGGCTACGAGTGGGGACCCTCATGTGCGACAGCCACGAATCGCTCCGCGACGACTACGAAGTGAGTTGCCGCGAACTCGATCTGCTGGTCGACCTTGCGCGCAACATTGGACCCGCGGGTGGAGTCATCGGCTCGCGAATGACGGGCGGCGGCTTCGGCGGCTGCACCGTTTCGCTGGTGGAAACGGCCAAAGTGGATGAGATTGTGCAAGAACTTGCCCAATCGTACCGAATCGAAACGGGGATCGAGCCGAGCGTTATCGCCAGCCGCCCGGCGCGCGGAGTGCACATCGTACAGGCAACTTGAATTTGTTCTGGGAACGAGCCCATTAGCGTCGGCGGCCGCGCCGATTCGCTCAATGGCCCGGCCGCCTCCGCCTTCCCTCGATCTCCATTTTTTCCTCGCGCTGTTCCATCTTGCGCCCTTCCGGAGTTTCATCCGCCGGCCGAGCTGACGATGTTTCGCGGCGCCCCAGCAAATACATCACGATGCCGAATGCCAACAGAACGAGGCCCCACCAAAGATTGATGTTGATACCCAGCGACCGCTGGTAAATCGCCCGGTTGGAAAAGATACCGAAAGCAGCCAGCAAAGCGCCCAATACTGCGAACATCAACCCGATCGGAATTCTTATGTCGAGACGCATAGAAACGAGCTACCTGAAACGATGAATTGTTACCAGAAGATAAAATTGAGTCCTGCCACCGCGGCAAGTACGACCACGCCAATCACGGCCGGCCGCCCGTACCACGGCACACCTTTCTCCTCCGGCTTTTCCGTCAGCGAATATACGAGCCCGACAAGTTCGCTATCCTGCCGCGGCTTGGTCAGCAGGCTGACAACGATCGTCACGACGAAACAGGTTGTCCATGCCCAAATTGCCATCCAAAAGTTGGCGGCCATTTCGCTGTAGTACCTGTGAGCCAACGGGATCGACGGCCATGGCCAGTGAAGAATCGGAATCGCGCCGCCCCCGGTCAGCCAACCGCCCTTGATGCCCGGCAGCGCGCCTTCGGGCAACGTCAGTCCGTGATGAATGGCTGCGGCAGCCGTGCCCGAGAGCAAACCAAAGAACGCTCCGTGGCCCGTCGCTCGCTTCCAGAACATCCCCAGCAGGAAAGTGGCAAACAGCGGGGCGTTTACAAAACCGAACACTAATTGCAGCATGTCCATAATGTTATTGAACCGCGTCGCCGCATAGGCCGCTACGATCGATAATGCAATGCCGCCGACCGTCGTGATGCGCCCAACCCATAAATAATGCCGGTCGGTGGCTCCCGGATAGACATAACTTTGGTAGATATCGTACGTGAACACGGTGTTGAAGGCCGTTACGTTGCCCGCCATACCGGACATGAAGCTGGCCAGCAATGCCGTTAACCCCAAGCCCAAGACGCCGGTCGGCAAGTAGTAAATCAGCATATTCGGAATGGCCAGATCGTAGTCGAACACCGGCCTGCCATCCTTGTCGAACTTTGGCTGGCCGGTTTTCTCGTCCACCTTCTGAGGAATGATTCCCTGGCGCGCAAGCTTGGTATCGGGCGCTACTTGCGCCGCGGGATTTGGCAGCGGCACCGTCGAAGGCAACGTGACGGCGATGATGCCTGGCACAATTACCAAGAACGGAAAGAACATCTTGGGCACGGCCGCGATCAGCGGCGTGCGTCGCGCCGCGCTCATCGACTCGGCCGCCATCGCTCGCTGCACGACGAGAAAGTCTGTGCACCAATACCCAAACGACAACACGAAACCCAATCCCATGGCCAACCCGAACCATTCAATGCCCATCGGGTTTGTCGAAGGATGAGCCAGTCCCTGCCAGGAATGCATGAAACCGCGCGGCGCCTTTTCCGCCAACCCGTGAAGGCCGCCCAAGTTCTTCAGCCCCAGCCAAACGAGCGGCAGGAACCCCGCCACGATCAGGAAGAACTGCAAGACCTCGTTGTAAATGGCGCTCGTGAGTCCGCCCAGAAAAATGTACACGAGCACGATCAGTGATGAGATCACGACCGAAGCATCGAAAACCCGCTCTGTCGGCACACCAGCCCAGTTGAATGCTGCATCGAACAAGTGCAGCGACTGAATGATCTTGGCCATCGCATACATCGAAATTCCGGACGAAAAAACCGTCATCACCGCGAACGTAATGGCGTTGAAGCCGCGGGTCTTTTCGTCGAACCGCAGCTTGAGATACTCGGGCACCGACCGTGCACGCGAGCCGTAGTAAAACGGCATCATGAAAATTCCCACGAACACCATCGCGGGAATCGCGCCGATCCAATAGAAGTGACTCGTCGCGATGCCGTATTTAGCCCCCGACGCCCCCATGCCGATTACTTCCTGCGCGCCCAGATTCGCCGAAATAAACGCCAGTCCGGCCACCCACGCGGGGATCGACCGACCCGACAGAAAAAAGTCGGTGCTGGTGCGGATCGACCGCCGGAGCCAAAACCCGATGCCCAGAACGAACACCAGGTAAACCGCCATGATGAGCCAATCAATGGCCGTAAGAGTCATAGGTCCGCCTCGTGGAGCTGTGCAGAAAAGCAAGCCGAGAAAGAGCGTGAAGACTCAAGTCGCGGCGATTTTCAGCATTCAATCCGAAATCGGCCTGAATGCCTAGCCCGTTCGATAGAAAATCGAATAAAGTTGAATGCCGAACACGCATCGGCGAACGCGTACCTGGCCCGGCCTTGGATTGCTTAAGTTGCATTTTAGATTGGTGCGCCGCTGGCTCTGCGCGTGCGCGTTGATGAAACCTGATGATTGCACTGGCGGAGCTAGTGGCACCGCACGACACTCACTGGAACACCGCTATAGAACTGGGAGATGGTGATTATGCGCGTACTCGTCACCGGCGGCGCCGGCTACGTCGGTTCCCACGCCGCGAAACAACTCGCCAAGAGCGGGCACGACGTCCTGATCGTCGATAACCTGGCCGAAGGCCATCGTCCCGCGGTTGGCAACTTGCCATTTGTATCGGCCAGTCTTTTGGAATCCGAGCGACTCATTGCCACGATGAAGGAGCAGAAGATCGAAGCCGTGATGCACTTTGCCGCCTTCGCCTACGTCGGTGTCTCCGTCCGTGACCCGGCCGTCTATTACCGCAATAACATTGTCGGTTCGCTTTCGCTCTTAGACGCGATGCGCGCCGCGGGGGTGAATCGCATCGTGTTCTCCAGCTCGTGCGCCACGTATGGCATTCCGCAAAAGGTGCCTATCACCGAAGATCATCCGCAAAACCCTATTAGCCCCTATGGTTTCACGAAGTTTGTGATTGAGCGGGCGCTCGCCGATTATTCGCACGCGTACGGAATCGGCTACGCGGCACTCCGCTACTTCAACGCCTCCGGCGCCGCCGCCGACGGCACGATCGGCGAGGACCACGACCCAGAAACCCACCTTATTCCACTAATTCTGAAGGTTGCTCTCGGCCAGCGAGAGTACGTCGAAGTATTCGGCACCGATTACCCCACGCTGGACGGAACGTGCATTCGCGACTACATCCACGTCGACGACCTGGCGACCGCCCACGTGGCCGCGCTCGAAAAACTCCAGCCTCGAATGGCACTGAAGCTCAATCTGGGCACCGGTCATGGCGCCAGCGTGCAAGAAGTCGTCGATCTATGCCGCGAAGTGACTGGCCACCCCATCCCCACCCGCGCCGCCCCACGCCGCGAAGGCGACCCGCCCGAACTGGTCGCTGATGCCTCTGCCGCCAAGCGCGAACTCGATTGGCAAGCGCGCTACTCCATGCGTGAGATCATCGAAAGTGCCTGGGCCTGGCACCATAGGCACCCGCACGGGTATGGCGAGTGAACCATTAAACGGCTGGCCGATGGAGAGTCCAGATGACGGACAAGCCAACGGCAAGTGACTTATTGCGCGATACGAACGTAATCGAACAGCTGCGCCGTGCGTATGAAGAGAGTGGCGTCGGCACCGATCGTCCTATTGAGCAAGGCGGGTTCATTCTAAGTGATCCTGTGGCC
>DASZZA010000523.1:0-4108 GCA_035545135.1 Lacipirellulaceae bacterium
GCTACGTCGGCACCAACTGTTCATGCCATCAGACCTCGCTCGCTTGGACGAGCAGGTCTCCAATCGCCGGATGCGGAAAACCGCACGTCCGGTGGTGTGGGAGCCTCGGCGGGTCTAATCCCGCCGAGGCCACCCGATCCGGTTGCCTTCATGCGGGCGGCACATGTGTAGCCGAAGTCGTAAGACTTTGGCCTGAGTCCTTCCTGTGGCGGCGACGCGTCCGCCGTGGTCTTGGCGAAGGCGGAAGTCTTGGCGGAGCCGGAGCCCGAGCAAGCCACCGAACCAACGCGTAGCGAGAGCGAGCCGATCCGCGATCACGCGAAACCCTCGGCTCACGCCAGTTCGCCGCCACACGGTCTCCGCGGCTCCAGCCGAACTCCGAAACTCCCCAACTCCCCAAACTCGAGAGTAAGCGTAGCTTCGGGTGCCTCATAGGCAGAGGATGATTTCCACTGTATGCTGTCGTAATGGTAACCAGTACGACGACGGCGATGGAGGTGGTTGAGACGGGTGAGAAGCGCGACGGACGAGGGCGACGGATCACGCCGGCAAAACGACGAGATGAACTGGTGTCAGCATGGCGCCAGAGTGGGATGACTCAGGCGGCTTTCGCACGTCACGAGGGCATCAACTACACGACCTTCTGTTCGTGGGTACAGCAGCGTGGCGCCGAAGCGGGCACCAAGGTTCAGTTCGCCGAGATGCACGTGCCGGTGGCGACGACGGAGCCGGCGGTGGAAGTGCGACTGACGGACGGAACGGTTATCCGTGGGGCGAGTGCTCGAGAGGTTGCCGCGGTGGTGCGAGCGTTGCGGAGCTGACTCGCGATGCTCGCGTTTCCGCACTCAATCCGGATCTTCGTCGCGTTGGAACCGGTGGACATGCGCAAGCAGTACGACGGCTTGTGGACCGCTGCGCAGGAGCAATTGCAGGAGGATCCGAAACAGGGGGCGGTCTTCTGCTTCACGAATCGGGAGCGAACGCGCCTGAAGCTGCTGTACTGGGACGGGACCGGCGTGTGGGTGCTGGCAAAGCGATTGGAACAGGGGCGGTTCTCGTGGCCGGAGCCGAGTGAGGCCAAGCGGAAGCTGGCGCTGACGCCGGAGGCGCTGGCGTTATTGATCGGAGGAGTCGATCTGAAGCGCGGCTCGCTCAAACCGTGGTACGAGCGGTAAGTGCCTGTGGACTAGGCATGTATCGTGCTATACGATACGCGCGTGCCGCCCACCGATCAAATCATCGCCGAGTACCCGCTGATGCAGCAGGAGATTGCGGCGCTGCGCGCCCAAGTTGCCTGGCTGAAGAAGCAGCTCTTTGGTGGCGGCAAGAGCGAGACACTGGATCGAGCGCAACTGCTGTTGCAACTGGCGGAGCTGGAGAAGGCCGCGGCCGTGACCAAGCCGACGGCGACGATCACCTACGAGCGGGTAAGCGCCGCTCCGACCAAACGGAGGCTGCCCGCTGAATCGTTTGTGCACCTCCCCGTGCAGGAGACGATCGAGATCGTACCCGAAGAAGTGAAGAAGGAACCGGACCTCTACGAGAAGATCGGGGAGGAGCGGACCTTCGAGGTCGACATCGTTCCGCCAAAGCTCTTCAAGCGCGAGATCGTGCGGCCAAAGTTCCGGCACCGGCTCGAACGCAGTCGTGCGCCACTCCTGGCGCTGGCGCCAGCGCGGATTGCGCCGGGCGGCTTTGCCTCGGCGGGGCTGGTGGCTTGGGCGCTGACCGCGAAATACTGCGACCATTTGCCGCTGTACCGTCAGGAGAAGATGCTGGCACGCTGGGGCGCACCGATCTCGCGGCAAAATCTGAGCGATTGGACGGGCGCGGCCACCGAGTTGCTCGAGCCCTTGGTCAAGCTGATGAAACAGCAGCTGCTCAAGGGCGGTTACGTCCAGGTGGACGAAACTCCGATTCGGTGCAACGACCCGGACGTGCGGGATGGCAAGACGACGCAAGGCTATCTCTGGGGACTGTCGTGCCCCGAAGCGGACGTCGTGTTCGAGTGGCGATTGAGTCGTCGCCACGAGGAGGCGCCGCGCCTGCTTGGCGAGACGTTCCAGGGTCTACTCCAGTCTGATGGTTATGAAGCGTACCCGGCCTACGTGCGCGCGCACTCCGGCGTGGTGTGGCTTGGCTGCTGGGCCCATGCCCGACGCCGCTTCTTTGAGGCGATGCCCGAGCGGCCGAGAACGGTCGAACGCGTGCTGCGTCTGATTGGCGAACTTTACGCGCTGGAACAGCAGTGGGACGAAGCCAAGGTCGGCGAGAAAAGGGCGGCGCTTCGACAGGTGCACTTTGCCCGCCCGCTGATGCGACTGCGCCAGCTCGCAACGGCGCTGCAATCCCGCGTTCTGCCTAAGTCGGGACTGGGCGATGCGTGTACCTATCTCCTCGGTCATTGGGAACCGCTCACCGCGCATCTGCGCTACAGCCGTACCCGTCTCGACACAAACTCGATCGAGAACGCAATCCGTCCGAGCAAGCTCGGCGCGAAGAACTGGCTATTTATCGGGCACCCCGATGCTGGCGATCGCGCCGCCGTCATCTACTCGCTTGTGGTCAGCTGCCAACGTCGCGGTATCAATCCGCACGAATATCTGCGCGATGTCCTCGCGCGGTTGCCGGCAATGACCACCGAGGACAATCTGCATCCGCTGCTACCTTCCCGTTGGCACCACCTGTAGGCCTCGTACCAACGAGACCTCCAATGGCGGCACGTTCATAGGTCTCGTATTTACGAACACCCAAGGGGGCACCCGAAGCGACGCTTACGGACGGTGCGGATGTTCAGCTCGACCATCTCGGCCAACCGCTCTTGCGTAATACCAGCTGCCACCCTTGCGCGGCGCACATTCGCTCCAAACGCGTTGAGTTGCTTGGCGACATTCGATGGCACGCCCCATCATGCCGTATTTCCTCCTTGCGTGTTACGGCATGATATGCCGTAAAAGGATCTGCCTTCACGCCATGAAATTCCTTCACCGCCTCGGCCCCGATCCTCACGCCAACGGTGCAAAAACGACTGCCGGCTCAGGCTGTCCCGACATCGTCGCTTTAGACGACGGCGACTTTGCAGTCATCGGCATCGATATCACAGACATCGCATGCGATAAATTGCCGCCGACAGTCTCATGCGGCGCCGACGAAAGGGTGGTAAAAATTCCCCGCAATACCCTCGTGCTCGCGAGGCGAGATATCCCTACATCTTAACCGCTGCCTGATTTTCGTACGCCTCCACGACGGCAACAAATCGCCTGTCGTGGAGGCTTTTCATTTTCGCCCACGCGACGCGAATGGCAGGATGACCGAAAATTTGTCCCCAATCTTCTGCCACTTGCTCCGGGAGTGTGTGAATGCGTGCGTTTTTCGCCCCGAAGGATGCGCGAAGGTGAAGAAACAAGAAGTTGGCAAAGCGTAGCTCCTCCTCCGTGAGTGGATGAAGATTCATGTTTCGGCTGGCGTCAAACAGACCGGCGAGTGCAGGGTGTTCTTCGTAGTACATCCAAAGTTCGCGATGCTGTTTAGTCAGCTCAAGGAGTGTCTCGCCGTGCCTGACCCGCGCGTCGCGCCAATATCCTAGTCCCGCGAATAGCAGCCCCCAATAATACCAGCATCGCCGATCAGTTCAGACACATGGGATTGCAGCCATAGCCAGATCACGCAGTAATCATAGCATATCTCAAGGAGTCCGCTTCGTCCTACGGCGGATATACTCCGAACCTCGCGGTCCGGTCACCCAACAGGTGAGCATCTGTCCTTATTTCTGCCTATTATCGGTAGTCGGAACTCGCAGGTAAAGGACTGAGCCAAATGAATACGGGGTGCAGACGACTGTCACGAAATCCTGAAAGCCATCAGCTTCCTGCAGGAGTAGTGTCCCTCCTAAGAGGCTGTCATCGAATTTCCAACTCTCATGCCGTGAAGCCGTATCGCTGGAGACTATCATTATGACTCCAATATGCGCTTGCTCCAATATGCGCTTGCTCGGCGCACACGCAACTTCCAAACGACGCCGCCTCATCGCGGATCAGGTCAGCGAGGCGCCCGTGCCGTGTTTTCCAATTGTACGCGGGGTCAAGGTAGTCCGCTTCGCGGCTCCACC
>DASZZA010000524.1:0-2492 GCA_035545135.1 Lacipirellulaceae bacterium
TTCTACCGATGGTTTGCCGGAACGTCCGGCCGTCGTCACTCGTGCCCTCTCAAACGGCGTGGTCGCCGCCGTGTTACAGCGAACTGGAAAAAAAGACGTTAGAGCGACGTACTGGGCACGTGAAAGGCTTGGAGGTGCCGAGGCTTTGAGTTCGCTGCCACCGGGTCGTCGGCTGGTCGAACTAGCGTGGTCGTCGTGCGGTAGGGCCAGGCCGCAGCTGTTGTCGCTAATCCATATTCACTAAGGACTTACACGTGGCTATTTACGCCGATGACGCTGCGAATTTGTTTGCAAAGTCCGTAAATTCTGATTATGCTTGAACTAGTGGAAATAGCGGGGTTTTGGGCCGAGGAGATAGGGTCGTAGGTCTAGTGTGGGCACCTGCAGGTTACCCGGCTTTGGTGGCCCGAATTGGTTACCAGGCGACCGATCTTTTGGTCCTTACCTCCGTCTGACGCAGAAGATCTCAGAGTGGTCCGCCCGGGGCACTTCCGGATTCCGCTTCCGCGTGGTTTCGCTGGTTCATGGACGATGCTTTTGCGGTTTTAGCACGTTCATGACACAACAGATGATTCCAGGCGGAGTTCTCGACCGATGACCGCTTCTTCGTTGCGCAAGCAAAGTTGCAAGGAACTCGCTCAAATGGCTCGGGCGATGGGGCTGCCTGGGTGGCATTCGATGCGGAAGGATGAGCTGGTAAAAGCGCTTGTCAGCCATTCGCGGCGAAAGTCCAGGCAGTCGGCCAGTACTGCAAATATGCTGCTGCGGGATGGAATTGCACGGTCCAACGGCAGCGCCGCGGGCAAATCGAAAGTCGACGAAAAGCTTCGCCGACTTCGCTCGCAATTCTCTGAGCTTAGGCGGATCGCGTCGACAAACGGAACCGAGGCGAAGTCGCCGGCGCACGACCGGCTTGTCGTGATGGTCCGCAATCCCTATTGGCTCCATGCTCATTGGGAGCTGTCGCCGCAAAGCGTGGAACGGGCACAATCGGCGCTCGGGCAACACTGGCATGCGACTCGACCTGTTCTTCGCTTGTTCGTTGTCGCAGCCGACGGTGCAACGGAATTGCAGCGGGAAATTCCGATTCACGGCGGGGTCAGTCATTGGTATGTGGATGTACAGAATCCGCCGCAGCAGTACCGCATGGAGATCGGATATTTGACCGCCGGGGGACAATTTTATTGTCTGGCGCGAAGCAACTCGGTAACGACACCGCCGGCTGGCACCAGTGATGCCGTCGACGAGAATTGGGCCGATATCGATCAGAACGCGGACCGGATTTTCGCCATGAGCGGCGGCTATTCGCAGCGCGGCACGAGCCTGGAACTGCAGGAGCTGCTGGAAGAGCGGTTGCGTCGCCCCATGGGTAACCCGATGCAAACGCGTTATGGCGGCGGAGCGTCGCGAGTGCTGGTCGAGGCCTCCGAGTTGCCGTTTGCCGTCGACGCTGAACTTGTTATTTTCGGCGTCAGTGATCCGCACGCCCACGTGACTCTTCAAGGCGAGCCGGTGCCGCTACGGCCGGATGGCAGCTTTACCGTGCGGATGTCGCTCCCCGATCGGCGACAAGTGATCCCCGTGATTTCCAGCTCATCGGACGGCGTGGAGCAGCGGACCATCATTCTAGCTGTCGAGCGAAACACCAAGGTGCTGGGACGGGTCCTGCGCGATGCGGGTGCGTAGCCGCTCGGGGGGATTCCGGCAGTTCGGACTGCAATACCGCCGATCCCTCGTGTTTGCTAGTCTGCTGGTTTTGAATACTATTCAACAAGGTTTTTCCTTGGCGTTGCACGAACAATTCATTTGACCGTGCAAAGATAACGCTGGGTTAAATCGTATTCTTTGCGTGCGCTGCCGGCTCCCACCGGGCACCTGACTATGTCGTCTTTCGATATTGATCGCATCCTGAGCGACTGGCCTTATCGGCCGGATGAGATCACCGTGCGCGTGATTGAAGGCCTTGATGGGCAACGAAAAATCCAACTGCGGCTAGATCTCGGATTGATGCAGATGGAGCTCGACGGTCGTCCCGATGGACGCCGGATCCACGACGCTCCCTCTTGGTTCGAGTACCACCAGCGGCGCCAGAAAGATCACGATGCGGCAAATCCGGACGGTGCGCCTTACCTACTGGAGCCGGAGGATTGTGCGGAGCTGCTGCGCGAGGGCGTCCAATATTACCACCGGTATATCTGCTTTTGGCATCTTGGTTACTACGAGCTGTGCGCCCGTGATACCGAGCGTAACCTACGTCTATTTGCGTTCGTGCGCGAACATGCGCGCGATGATCGCGACAAACTGCGTTTCGACCAATGGCGGCCGTATGTGACGATGATGCATGCCCGAGCCGTAGCAACGCCGCTCGTTGAATTGGAACAGTGGGACGCCGCGGCCGGCGTGCTGGAGGCTGGGATTCGCGGGATCGAGCAGTTCTTGGAGGAATACAACCAGGCAAATTTGGCCTCTCAAGTTGGCGAACTGGCATTCCT
>DASZZA010000525.1:0-4019 GCA_035545135.1 Lacipirellulaceae bacterium
GATTCCGATCGCGTTGCGCGATGTGCGCCGGATTCCGAATTACATTGGGCCGCTGGTGGCGGTCGCGTCGTTGCTGCTGCTCGAGGCCGATTCGATCTATGTCCGCGTCTTCGTTACCCGGTGGCAGGAGGCGGAAGAGGCGGGCGGCGGCAACTTTTATGTCAATGTCGTGCTCCGCATCCTCGATGAATTCACGCTGCCGTTTCGCGCGGCGCTCGAGGCGCCGCTGTTGGGCAAAGGAATCGGGCTCGGCACGATTGCCGGCGCGCGGCTCGCTACCGGCAAATACACCTTTCTGCTCGCCGAATCAGAGCTGGCGCGGATTGTTCTCGAGCTCGGCCCAATTCTGGGCTTCGCGTTCATTGCCTGGCGGGTGTGGTTGTCGGGCAGCCTTGTTTGGCGTGGCTGGAGGAGATTTCTCCGGAGCGGCGATTCACTTGCCTGGTTGCTCGCCGCCGCGACGTTTTTATCGATTCTTTGGGGGCAGTGGGGTCCGTCCACCAATCTCGGATTTGCGGTTTTCGGCGCCGGCCTGACCTTGGCGGCCTTGAATGATCCCGAGGAAGCCCCCGATCCCGACACTGCGGACGATACGGCTGACGACCCGTCGACCGCGGAACCGGATGAATCCGGCGGCGACGATGAGGTGAAGGCATGAGGACCGTCGCGCTGCTCGGAAATTATCTTCCCGATCGGCAACAGAGCATGTTGCGATTCCTTGGGCTGCTGTCCGACATGTGGACAGCGCGTGGGATCGACGTGCGCGTCCTAGCGCCACGGCCGACGTTGCTCACGGCGCTACGATGTCGCAACGGAGAACGCGGGTTGGGGAAGTGGATCGCCTACGTCGATAAGTACGTGCTTTTCCCTTCACGCCTGAGGCGGCAAACGGCTGGCTTGGCGACGATTGGCCCGGCCGTCGTGCACGTGGTGGACCATTCCAACGCGCTCTACATTCCGTCGAAACCCGAGGTGCCGTGGATTGCGACCTGTCACGATCTCCTGGCGGTGCGCGGTGCGCTCGGAGAAGAAACGGATTGTCCGGCTTCGGCGTTGGGCCGTCGGCTTCAGGGGGCGATCGTTCGCGGGCTGGGCCGGGCCGACGCGATCGCCGCTGACTCGAGCAGTACGATGGCGGACGTCGAGCGGCTGGTGCGCGCGATTCGGCCGCAGAAACGACGCACCATTCTGCTCGGATTGAACCATCCCTACGGCTGCATCGATACGGTCGAGGCGCACCGCCGGCTGCGATCCGCCGCCGGCGTTCCGTGGGACCGCCCTTTCGTGATGCATGTCGGTTCGAATCTGCCGCGGAAAAACAAGCCCGGCATCGTGCGGGTCTTTGCCCGAATTGCAGATCGCTGGCCGGGAAATCTCGTCTTTTGTGGCGCCCCGCTGCCACCGGAACTGCGGGCACAAGCGGCCTCGGCTGGCGTGGCCGATCGTGTGTTTGCGGCGCCCAGTCTGACCAACGAACAACTCGAAGCCGCCTACAATTGCGCTCACGTGTTGCTCTATCCTTCGCGCTGTGAGGGGTTCGGTTGGCCGGTCATCGAAGCTCATGCCTGTGGATGTCCAGTAGTGTGCAGCGACTGTACTTCGCTGCCGGAGGTCGGCGGCGACGCAGCGTTGGTGCATCCCTTGAGCGACGAGCTTGGCATGGCGGATTCGATTCTGCGCTTGGAAGCTGTGCCGTTCCGAGCGCAGATCGTCCTTCGCGGGCTGAAAAATGCCGCCCGGCTTTCTGCGGATAGGATGGGTGATGCGTATCTCGGACTTTACGAAGAAGTGCTGAATCCTGTTCGATGAAGATTCTGTTTCGTGGTTTGATTGTATTGCTGCCGTGGATAATTCGCCGCCATGTTCTTCGGTGGTTCTACGGGTACGAATTGGATCCGACTTCGCACATCGGCTTTTCCTGGATTTATCCAGCCTCGCTCAAGATGGGCGCGCACGCGAAGATCGGTCACTTCAATATCGCGATCCATCTCGATCGCATCGAGATGGGGCCCAGCGCGACGATCGATCGCTGTAATTGGATAACCGGATTTCCGCGGAAGGACTTGCGCCATTTCGGTCACGTGACGCATCGCGAACCGTGGTTGATCGTCGGTGAGCACGCGTCGATCACCAAACATCATCATTTCGATTGTACGGCTAAGATTGTTGTGGGCGCTTTTACGACCATCGCCGGGTACCGGTCTCAGTTCTTGACGCACTCTATCGACATCGTCGGCAACCAACAGGATTGCGGGCCGATTCAAATCGGAGAGTACTGCTTTGTTGGCACCAGCGTTGTCGCTTTGGCCGGATGCAGTTTGCCCCCGCGTTCGGTTGCGGGTGCGTGTGCGCTTTTAAACAAAGCTTATGTTGCGCCAGGGTGGCTATATGCAGGGGTGCCGGCGCGGCCCGTCTGTCGATTGCCTGCGCAGTCCGCGTACTTCAATCGGAGCCGCGGTTTTGTGGATTAGTTGCCGCGCCGCTCTCGAACGAATCGTCCCGGCCTGATTTTATGCCCGTTATCTTCGAAATAATCGGCTTACTCCTTGTGCCGTGTGTATACCTCACGGCGGGTTTTGCTCTCCTCGCTTTGGGACGCCCTGGTCGACGAGCTGCAGCGTTAGCCCCGGCAATCGGTATCGTTGCATGGTGTTGTATCGGCCTGATCCGAATCGTTGGGCATTGGTCCGGTCCGGCGGCTAGCGTCGTCGCATTCTCCGTCGTGGTAGCAGTGCTTTTCGTGCGCAGAACGACTGCTCTGGAGCTTTGGCGAGGTTCCCGAGACGTTCTTCGCCGCATCGGCGTCGTGTACGGATTCGGTCTGGTCGTGTTGACGCTCGGTGCGTACCCTGGCCTTTGGCTGATGGGCGGCGATTGGTGGCAACACCTGGGAATGGCCCGTGCGGTTATTGCCGGCAAGTTCGGTCCCGATGATATTGCACGCAGTCCGTTCTTTGCCGTCGGCTCCTTGCCAATGTTGGAGTGGGGCGGTCAACTTGCGATGTATCAAGCCTACAATGCCTTTGCGTTTGCCGCCGCCTGCGCCCCCTGCCTTGACGTCTTGCTCCGGGGCTCAGCGGCACAGCGGTCGGCGCGACTATGGATTTTGGCCGGGGTGGCGATCTCGCCGCTCTGTACGGTGGTTATGCAAAATCTGTGGCCGAAGATTTTTGCCGCCGGATTGATTTGGCTGTCCGTCTACCGAGCGCGCGCTTGGTCACAGCGCGGGCACATGCGCGATGCCATCGCGTCGTCGTGTTGGGCTGCGGTTGCCGTGCTCGTGCACGAAAGTTCGATCATATATATTCCGCTGATTGCCGCGGTGGCGTTTAGTCGCTCTTCGTTGGCATCGAAACGCAACCTCATGGGTGTGCTTGTCGGCGTGTTTCTCGGCGGCGCATTGGTCGCGATGTGGGAGGGATGGACGATTTGGGAGTTTGGTCTGCACGCGCGGATTCAGTCGAACCCGGCGATAACGTACGACACCGGGTTGCGTTGGTGGCACAAGCTTGCCGACAACACTGTTGGGATTTTGGTCGGTGCTTTGCCAGGCGACCTCGCTTCCGTTTGGCGGAACGGTTCTCTTCCGTGGTCGGAGCGGGCATACTATACTGCTGTTGCGGTGGTTTCCACGGTAGGCGCGACCGCAGCAGGTATTTTCGTCCTCTGGTTCGTCTGGCTCGGTGCATTGGTTCGTCGGTCTTTCGCTGGCCTCCTTCGGCAACCAAGAAAAATGCGTATGCTTGGATTCGCAATCGGTCTGGTTCTCCTTGCTCACGGTCTCTTGCTTGGTGGTGCGCCACGTTACGGCGCCGTGCAATGCGGATTGGTCCCACTCGTCTTTCTGCTCATGAGTTCTCTTCTCTGCAAAATCCGCGCCGGGCACGAACAAAGCGCGCGGGCATTTTGTCGGAGTTGGGTTGTGCTCGGTTGGCTACCGTACCTCGTCATCGGAGACGTAATCGCGGTGTTGCTGATATTCCGGTCGCGCTTTCCCAGACTGGTCGAACGCCTCATTG
>DASZZA010000526.1:0-3380 GCA_035545135.1 Lacipirellulaceae bacterium
CGGTTTGACACGTGTGAGTCTTGCCGACAGTGAAGCCAGCGCACAAATCGATCCGATACGCAACGCGCTTGCCAGTACCGAAAATCAGCTCCGCGATCGGGAAGAAGATCGCGACAAGCTGCGGCTCGTTGCGCCGAGGGACGGCACGGTGCTGCCTCCGCTGCTGGTAGAAAAACAAAGCGACGAAAACCTTCACTTAGCGAAGTGGTCGGGCTCGCCTCTGGACCGGGAAAACATTGGCGCTCATCTCATGAAGGGAACCAAGTTTTGCCAGATCGGTGATCCAAATCGCATGGAAGCGCGATTGTATCTCGATCAGGGAGACGTGGAATTATTAAAAAACAAGGTCGATTGGCCGGTCGAGATCATGTTAAACCAGACGGCCGACGTCGTGTATGTGAGCACGATCGAAAGCGTATCGAACGACAGCATCAAAATTAGCCCAACACATTTATCGAGCCTCCACGGTGGCGATCTGCCGACCAAGATGGATGCCAGCGGCGTACCACGACCACTGAGCACAGTCTATGAAGCGATCGTGCCGCTGCCTGAAAGCGACCCCTACCACCGTTTACGAATCGGACTAGTGGGTCGTGCCAAGATAACGACGCCTCCGCGAACCATCTGGAGCCGACTGGTCCGATACCTCTCTAAGACATTCAATTTTGATCTGTAATCCTGCGGTGGCGAGGCCATCGGTGACCGTTCGACCGCATATTATGCAATTGCCGCGGTCGGCAAACACGAATGTCTGCGCGGCAATCTGATTGCAGTGCCAGCACGACTTGCGGCGTCCGTCGATCTAGGCTCATGAGAGCGTCGTCCCTAGAATCCGCCGCATGTTTGGCCAACGTGATGGAAGCAGGGTTATCCCAAAATGCCGAAGAAAAGGCACAATCTGCGCGCGCACAGGTGGCGTGCGACGCAAGCTCGTCATCGGGCTTGTGCTGCTACTCCTGCTGATCGCCCTATTGCCGACAATCGTCTCTAAGACACCGCTTGGCAACGTGCTGCTCTCGATGGCGGTGCCAAAGGACTCTCTGCAGATCAATGTTGGCGAAACGTCGCTGAGCTGGATCAGCGGTTCGTCGTTGATCAACGTAGACGTCAAAGATGCGGCTGGCGACACGTTGCTTGCTGCAGAGTCAATTCGCATCGACCACTCGCTGGCAAGCCTTGCGATGAACCCACACGATTTGGGAACCATCCAAATCGTGCGACCAATCGTGCATTTAAAAACCCGCCCGGACGGCAGCAACTTAGAAGACGCGCTTCGCAAATTGCTTGGTAGTTCCACCGCTCGAAAGAATCAGCCAACTATCCGATCGGATAAGAAACGTATCGCGTTCGCCGTGCAGCTAGTCCACGCAACGATCGTGATGGACGACGTCGTCACCCGTCGACAGTGGCGCGTAGAAAACATAGACGCGCAGTACGACGATCGTGGCGGCGGCCCTGGTGTCGTTTCACTGACGGGCCAAATCGCGGTGGCCGACCACGGAGCGTCGGCGGTACCTGCCGGGCAATTCGCGGCTTCGCTGAAGCCGGGCGACGCCGGACACGAGCAACTTACTTTGCAAGCCGATCGAATTGCTTTGGCGGCCGTCGAACCATGGCTCCGTCGATTCGACGGGGGCGCCGAGCTAAGTGGCACTCTTTCGGGTCAGGCGACCGCAGCCTGGACCGCAAGCCAAGCGAGCTTCCCGAGCGACTTAACAACGAGCGGATCATTTTCGATCGACCAATTCAATGGCACCGGCGCCGTTCTTCATGGCGATCGCGTGACACTCGCCCGCGTAGAACTGCCCTGGCACCTTGTGTCGCAGCCAACGGGACTCGTGCTCGAAAGCCTGCAATTGGGAACCGATGTAGGCCAGGTTGCAATCCACGGTCGCCTCGATCCGTCGGCGATCGTGCCACCAAATGGTAAACCACGTTCCGCTTTGACATTCGTTTCCGGACGGCATGACTTAGACATCCGCGGTACGGTCGATGTGGCGAAATTGGTCGCCATGTTGCCACACACGCTAAGCATTCGCGATAGTGTCGCAATTAACTCTGGCGCGATCGACATTGTCGGCAGCTTAAAGCCGACGGACAAGGGCGAAAGCCTGACTGGCTCGCTGAATGTCCCGCGGCTCGTCGGGACGAGCCATGGCAAGTCGTTGGTGTGGGACCAACCAGTTAACGCGAGCGTCGCGTTACGCAGCACGAACGGCGGCATCGCACTCGACTCACTGCAATGCAATTCCAAGTTTCTGCATATTGAAGCGACGGGCACGCTTCAGCAGATTACGGCAAAGGCCAACTTCGACCTCAACGCGCTTGCCCAACAGCTTGGGGAGTTTGTCGATCTCACAGGCGTCCGACTGGAAGGCAGTGGATCGGCGCGGATCGCATTGCAGCAACAAGGTAGCGACACATACTCCGGATCCCTCAACGGCAGCATTTCGCAGCTCGATGTCGGTGTGGGACCTTGGCAAATCCATGGAACCAGCGAACTCGCCACGAATGTTCGGCTGGCTGGCCAAGAATTGGAAGCATCCAATACCAAGCTAGTTGTAACCGACCTACAGGCGCACAGTCCCGAGTGGAGCATCAATGAGCCGCGTGTGGAGTTCACTGGCGACGCGCGTTGGGATGGTGCAAAGCACGAATTCACCACGAAAACGGCTCAGCTTGTATCTAGTACGGTCGCGGTCGCAACTAAGGACGTTCGCTACGGCGGCGATGCACAACATCGCAAAGAATTAACAGGCGCCGCGGCGTTTCGCGCCGACTTGGCCCGGCTCGCCGCCTGGCGTATTCCAGCCGCGCGCCCAGTCCAATACTTGCCGAGCGGTCAGTTCACGGGCAACGTGCGCTTTGTTCAACAAGCAGGCCATATCACCGGTGAAATCTCAGCAACTGGGCAAAGCCTTGCGTTGACGAGTTTTGGCTCCAACAGTTCGACAGGCCGTGGCGGAAGGGCTCCCGGGCGCCAAATCATCTGGCAGGAACCACAGCTAACGCTTCGTGGCGCTACGACGTACGACGTAGCGGCCGATCGGCTCGCGTTCGATCAGTTTCAAATTCAATCCAATACACTGCAGGCGAATGCGACGGGACAGGTCCAAAAGTTATCTACGGTGGCCGAATGCAACGTGAATGGCACGCTGAATTACGATTTGGCCCAAGTCACGCCGTTGTTACGGCCATATATCGGCGCTGGCGTTCAGCTAATTGGTCGCGAGCAGGCACAGTTCGCGGTGGCCGGGAAGCTTAGCGACGGAACAATGCCGCAAGCTCAGCTCGCGTCGCTCGCGCGCGATCCATACGGCGCCGCAGGCGTGGCGGCGGCTTCCTCGACTTCGCCTTGGTCGCGACGAGTTCATGCGCAG
>DASZZA010000527.1:0-4721 GCA_035545135.1 Lacipirellulaceae bacterium
CAGGGCAATCGTCATATACGAAAGGGTGGTGAGAAATTGTGCGTCAAAAATTGACAAAGCGCGAATCTTTTTTTGTGAACCATCCGGATTTTTCATCGCGCCGTCGTGAAAATTAGTTTTGTAAGCTTCCTGTAAGGAGCCTTTGCCGCAGCAGTCGTCCGCGCCGTAACGCTCGGAGCATTGGTGGTTCGCTAGGCCGCTTTCCATTCCTAATGGAAAGCCCGATAGCTCCACGGCAGACACAGCTGCCGGCTCATACCGCACGTTCGGTTCGCAACCACGCATGGATTTAGGCCAGCGTTCCGCTCGGCAATACGTTGAAGCTATTACCCTTCAAAAAACCGGCGCTGGCGCTTCTATGACGGGCAGCCGAGCTGGAGGATAGGGTGCGGTGGGGACGATAGTTGTGCGGGACCAAGCGGAGCAACTCACAGCCCAACGCGTCGATGCCAGCGTCTGACCGTAGCAGACTTCCTTGATCCAGATCAACAAAACGCTGCGGTTCGCTGCTTGTCTGACTCCGGCCGTCTGTCCTTTCGGGGTGTCCAGGAGCAGCCATCATGAAGAAGCATCTGTCGTCGCTTGCTGCGGTGCTGTCGGGTATAACGCTCATGGTATCGATGTTGGCCCCGAGCGCTGCCCAATCGATTTCCGCAGGCGAGGCCCAAGCTATCGCTGCGGAGGCGTACGTCTACTTCTATCCGCTCGTGACGATGGACGTGACGCGCAAACAGCTCAACAATTCCGATCCGAAAACCGCAGGCATCGGCGGTGCGTCCAACACGTTCAATAATATCGCGGCCTACCCCAACGCGGACATGAGGGCAGTGGTACGACCTAACTTTGACACGTTGTATTCGAGCGCTTGGCTGGACCTGACGCACGAGCCCATGATCGTTTCGGTTCCTGATACCGGCGGCCGTTATTACCTGCTACCGATGCTCGACATGTGGTCCGATGTGTTCGCGTCGCTAGGTTCGCGTACAACAGGCACTAAGGCGGCCAATTTCCTAGTTGCGCCTCCAGGCTGGAATGGGGACTTGCCGGAGGGGGTCACACGCATCAATGCGCCGACGCCCCATGTCTGGATAATCGGCCGCACCAGGACGGATGGCCCGGCTGACTATGCCAGAGTCCACGAAGTGCAGAAGGGCTACAGGATCACGCCGCTATCAGGATGGGGCAAACCCCCGGTCGTCGTCACGCAAACCATCGACCCCAGCGTCGACGTTAAGACACCGCCGAAGACGCAAGTTGATACGATGGCGGGTGATAAGTTTTTCGCGTATGCAGCCGAGTTGCTCAAAGTCAACTCGCCGCACATCACAGATCAGCCGATCATCTCGCGCTTGAAGCGGATCGGCCTCGAAAAGGGAAAGAGCTTCGACATTACCAAAATTGACGCGACCGCACGGAAAGCCATCGAAGGCGCGCCGGCAGAGGGTCAAAAGTTGATGGCTTGGAAGGTCCCGACGTTGGCTCGCGTAGCAAACTACTGGTCCATGAATACTGACACGATGGGCGTTTATGGGACCTATTATTTGAAGCGTGCGATCGTAGCCCAGATTGGACTTGGTGCTAATCTGCCGGAAGATGCGATCTACCCGGTCAGCATCGGCGATGAAAACGGCAAGGCGCTCGACGGTGCAAACAAGTACATCATCCGCTTCGCCAAAGACACGATGCCGCCGGTCGACGCATTCTGGTCAATCACCCTGTATGATAATGAAGGTTTCCAGGTTGCGAATCCGGTAAATCGCTTTGCGGTGAGTAGCTGGATGCGGTTCAAGCGCGACGCCGACGGGTCGCTGACGCTGTACATCCAGAACGAAAATCCCGGCAGCGATCTCGAAACCAACTGGCTGCCTGCGCCTAAAAGCCCATTCAACCTCACCATGCGCCTCTATGCGCCGAAGTCGGAGGCGTTAACTGGCGTGTGGAATCCGCCGTCCATCATGCGGGTCGATAATGATACTGTTGGCCGGCGGTGACCACAGATGCTGGAAGTCCGCTTCCTGAACACCCGCTAGCCGCCCGCCATTCCTGATGCACGCCCGATAGGCCCACGGCACGACATAGCTCCCCGCCCAAACACCATGGGCCGCGCGCTCCGCTTCCTTCTGAGCGCCAACATATCGACCCTTTGAGTATCGAGGCCAATCGAACGCAAGGCCGTTGCGCACAACCCAAAACGCAACGTCTTCACCATCGATCGAGCAGACCGCGACCGCGCGTCCGTATTGATCCCGGCCGACGCCTTCGCAGCTTACGGGCCTACCCGCGACATGCTCGGCAAGTTCGTTCGCCGCTTTGGCTCCGCAGCGATATTGCAAGCTGTCGTCACCGCGACATAGTTGGGAAGATTCTGGCGCGTCGATACCCGACAGGCGAATGCGCTGCCCATGGATTTCGAGCGTGTCGCCGTCGATGACCGTGGCTTGTCCAGTGATTGTTTCAGCGAGTGCAGGCGACGCGAAGAAGAGTGCGAGCGCCGCTAGAAGCAATCGTGCCATAGGGGCAATTTCCTTTATACCGATTGTCCCTATGTGAGCTTCGTCACAGCAAAAAAGAGAGCGGCCCATCATGCTCATATTCATGGTGGACTTGGGGTCCATCGCAGCAAGGAGACATGCATATGATCCGCGAGTTGAGCGAATCCGATATCGGTGAAGTTTCTGGCGGCCTACAGGCCGGTTACAAGTTTTGTTGGGATGGTCCGGCAGGAACCGGCGTGTACCCTTCCTATACCGATTGCGGCCCAGGACCGACCAATAGACAGGTCTACAGCGCTTTCTTCGACGGCTTCAATAAGACCTCTGGTCAGCCGCCGATTTGATAAGCACAGCTCGGGTCGCCCAACTCAGCAACTCCATCGCCTCGATGTTCGTCTTGGCGATGGATTGCTTAGTCTTGATTGGAAGTCGAACACGAAAAAGACTGAGGGCGACAGTACCGTCTCGCAATCAAGCCGTCCGGGTGCGGAATACCACGACTACAAATAGCGCCATGGCCGAAACCACGATCAGTGACCCGACGATAGGCGCTGCGATATAGGAATTACCATTCACCAGCACGAGGGCAATTCCGGCGGGGAACAGAATGCTGCCGATGATGTGAAGCCCGCCCTGAATCCGGGCTAACTTCATTCGGCCTGCGGCCGGAAACAATCTGTAATACAGGCCGAATAAAAATAGCAGCACCCCGCCGACAAGATTTAGGTGCGCATGGGCGGGCGCAAGAACAAAGTTCTGCTGAATCCCCATTGCTATGCCGGCAATCATGCCCGTCAACAGAATCACCACGCTCACGCACATCATCAATGAACCGATCATCGTCCTTTTTCCCAATTGATGGCCCGACTAAAATGGGCGAGCGCGATGAGGTTTAGCAAAATCTCGTCTCCAATTCACCTTCCGACCGCTCGTCGACCAAACCGATTCACGTCAACCGGCTCGCGAAGCTTCGGCAAGCCCTTCGGCCGATCGGGATAAATGAACTCTTCACCGCGAAGCCATCGTCCATTGAAACGATCCCAAAACTGAATCGCGTCTAGCTGCATGGCGAACTCATAAACGTACCACAGGCCGTCACGTTCGATGCGCTCACCCGTCCCGTCAAACGGGATGCTATTCATTTTGCAAACCGCGTCGATGAATCCCCAATGCGCGCGTACGTAGCTATCTTCAAGCGCGACGTGGTATGGCCTTGATTTCTTCCACCGATATTCACCGTTGCCGCGCTCGTGAAAGTCGCGACGCTGCATCATGAACTCGGGCAGCCGTGCAATGCCGTTCGCGATGCGCCGGGCTTCGTCTGAGGTCAGGTAGTTGTGAGCGAAGCCGATGTCTTGAAGATCGTCGCGGCAATGCACGTAAGCCAGCGGCACGCCCTTGGCGTCACTGACAACGAACGGCCCCGCGCCATCACGGTGGACTTGCCAGGGCGGTGGAAAACGACGTTTGTGACCGCTTGACTCCATGAGAACATAATGAGAACAGTATTCCGCTCGGTCAATACGGAACAGCGACATGAAGGCCAGTCTCAAACCGGACGAACAAACGGAAGCCGAGAGATTGGAGGTCGCGGTCGCTCAGGCAATAGCGGCCTGCGACGGCGATGTTCGCGCGACGATCCGGGCGTTGCTCGTAGCGAACAAATTTCTAGAAGCGCAAATCTCGCACGGTTATCGACGCGGCGTGAGGCACGGAAGATTCAACATCTATTCGGGATAACGGTGATGGGCTGGCGCTCGCAAGAGAATTACGAACTGACCAACGAACGCAACTTCAATCGCTTGCCGTGGCGTGATCGGAAGATCATTCAAAAGGCCGGTGGGTTGCAGCGCCAGCGATCGTGTTCGCCTGCATCATGGCCAGTCATTTCAGGTGATCGCGCCATCGCCGATGGTGTTGACGACCCTTGTCAGGCTGTCGAATGTACAAGCGCGAATACCGGGTCGGGATAGGAGGGTTGGATGAACGAGCGTCAAGCTCTAGTCTCTATCAAAAGGATGATAGAAGGGGCCTGCGCCTCGATGATATCGAAGCCGTTCGGGATCAACTCCATACGATGCTCCTCATCGCGAACCATGCGCTTGTTCCTGTCCAGCGCAAACCGACGAAGAAATAGAAAACCGGACCGACGACGGAGCCTCAATTGACCAGCACGGCCTTTGCTTTGATTGGGTTCATAGCGTGAACGTTGGCCCTATTGGTCCTCAT
>DASZZA010000528.1:0-2709 GCA_035545135.1 Lacipirellulaceae bacterium
TACTTGAAGGACAAAATGGATGCGCTGGGCATTGAGTGCATCATTCGCGTGCGCGAAGTGGATGGCAACGCGATGGCCGAGCGATTGGCGTTTCTACGCAAGCATTTTGGCCTGTCGCGTGGTGGACGAGATCAATGAACGGCGTGAGACGAGCGTTGCGGGACTGTATTTGGGCCGGATTCGTCTTCCTGTCGCCCTTACCGTTTGCCGTTGCGAACGACGTGGTTCGCATCACTTACATACCGGAATCCACCGTAAAGCTCGAGCAGCTCATCGGCGATTATGATAAGTCGCGCCAGGCGCCAACGGCGAACCAGACGTTCACGCGCTATCGTATCGAAGGAACCGATTTAGGTTATTCGTTCGAGCATCACGGCCACGTCGTTTTTCTGTTCGGTGATACGTTGGGGCGATGGGGCGGCGACGTCGTTGGTTACAGCGCGAGCACCGATCCGAAGCGGGGACTGCACCTGGACTTTCTTACCGACCGCGATGGGCATTACTTAAAGGTCGAGCCGCCGGGTATCAGTATGCGCGGTTTCGAAGTTCCCGACTCCGGCATCAGCTTGAATGGCAAAATGTACGTTGTCGTGAAGACAAATCACTCACGCGAGACGCAGACCGATCGATCGGTGCTGACCGTGTATGATGCGGGCCGCCGAGTGTTCAAGCCGCTGCGCGAAATCTCGCGCCTGCCGGGCGGCAAAGTCATCGAAATGGCAATTCATCTGCAACCAGGCCCGATTGCGGATTTGCCGTCGCATGAGCCGTGCGTGCTAATTTGGAGTTCGGCCGAATACCGGAAAAGCGATGCGTACTTCTCGGTCGTTCCCGCCGCCCAGTTCGAAAGCGGCAAGGAAACGCGTTATTTCGCTGGTTTGGACGCGGCCGGCAAACCGAAGTGGAGCGAACACGAGGCCGACGCCGAGCCAGTGGTAAAGCATCCGACGATCGGCAATCTTTCGGTTACCTGGTCACCGGACCTGCAGCGGTGGCTCATGACGTACGACAGCCGCGATCCGCGGGGAATTATTTTTCGCTACGCCGCCCAGCCGTGGGGACCGTGGAGCGACGGTCAGATCATCTTCAAAATTCGCCGCGACGGTGGCCAAAAGTTTATTCACCAAGCGGGGGCAAACGACGGACTGGACGGGCCACTCATCAACCGAACGAGAGACGCGAGATTGGTCGGCGGTGGCGCGTATGCACCGTATTTGATCGAGCGATTCACGCGGTTCGGCGACGACAAATTGAGCATTTACTACCTGCTGTCGACCTGGAATCCGTACGTTGTCGTATTGATGAAGTCGAGTTTTCGAGTGACAGGGAGCCACTGAGCCGGCTCTGGTTTGTCGGTCGACGGGACAACATGAGTGCGGCGATACGGGAATAGGATGAAAGAGATAAATCGACTCGAGTCGCCGGGTTCTAGCTGGTTTGACGGTGGCGTAATTGGGTTGAGCGTATGGGAAGGGCGCCGGTTCGGTGACGATGTCGATCTACAGAATTCAGGTTGTCGTAGTGGGAATTGTCTCATGCTAATAGCCAATTCTGACGATAGATGTCGCGATTATGCGATTCTGGTTCTTCATCTTGCTTGTGGCCATGATCTGCAACTGCCTTGGTTGCCAGGCTATGCATAATGCCTCCAACGCTGCCATGCAGTCGTGGACAAACGCTAGCGCAAGCTATCATCACATGACCACTGGACAATTCGCCGACATGGACCACCCACGGTAACCGGGTCCTGATCGCGGCCCGTCTGAACCGCAGCATGCCCCCCCTCACAACAGGAAAGGATTGGGCGATGTATTGCTCCGAGTGTGGACAGCCGGCCCAGGGCAAATTCTGTTCACAGTGCGGTGCTCCATTAATCACGAGGCGAGCGGCCGCCGACGCGATACTGGTCGAAATCGTGCCTGACTGGGACCACGAGGTAAGTTACGAAACAATCCTCAAGTATCCAGGCGTACGGGAGACAATTGAGCGACATGCCCAGCAAGCACCCAAACGACTTTCGGGCGAGAAGTTCCTTCAACTGGCCGAAAAGCTGATGCCGACAGGCGTGCCGCTTGAGGAGTTGATGGCCGTTGTGCAGCCGCTGTATGCCCGCCTTGGCATCAAGACAGGAAAAGAACGCATTGAAGAGCTGTCCGTGCCAGTCGGCAAGGTGATTGTCCGCGCCCTGTGTTCGCTGGCCCGCCATGGACAATTGCTTCGCAGCATTACCCAAGCAACAGATGGTTGTTTGTTCGAAGCGACATTGCCTTCTGACATGTTCGCATTGGAAGGAAGCTTGCTTGTAAGCGTGCGACGTAGTGGATCTCGAACGGAAGTTCGTAGCGCCACCTGCATTGAAGGTCAGCTGTATGACTGGGGCAAGAGCAAGCGAAGTCTGAACCAACTCTTTGCAGATCTTGCGCGTGAGGCGGCTTAAGTTTCCGCGTTATTTTCGTATTTAAGGGGTGATCTCATGGACCGCGAGCTGCGAACTGCGAAAGAATATGCTTGACATTCAAAGCCGCAGGGCTTATCAAGATTGGCAAGTATTCCGCATTCCGGGCTCCTCATCATAATCTTGATTTCGGTAAGAAGCCGATGCGCACCATCCCAGGACGCCGGCATCGATGGCTGACGATTTCAGCGCGCATAGCAGGTTGGAGTTCCAACGATGAGATGCGCTTGATCCGCGTTCTGCTCCCCAAGGCG
>DASZZA010000529.1:0-5915 GCA_035545135.1 Lacipirellulaceae bacterium
CCAGCGTGCTGGACGAGGTGCCTGATGCGGACGGATTTGGTTTCGAGGACGAACGGTTGCAGCCGCCAATTGCTGCGATGAGTAGGACAACGGTGATGCGGACGTGCAGTAAACGGCGATGGTGAACTTTTTTGCGGGTCATGCTGTCATAGGAATTTGGGAATTGCACGAACTTTGCTCCCAAATTTACGTGGCATGAGTCCAAGCAACAATGTCAGGGTGGAGGCTGGCGGAATTCCGAGGCATCGTTCGGCGGAAACCTGCCATGTAAGTCAACGTTTTTGTCGCCATTTCATCCAATCTTCCAGCATTCACAACGAACAGTTCATGGCAATTTCCCCGGCGGGAGGATAAAATAGCGGCGTATCGGGCCGAGATTTGCGAAGTTCCGCCGGTTTCCGGCACTTGAGTCTTCCTCCTCAAGCCGTAGCGGGCAGTCAGGTACCAAGGAAGCGATCGCATGGGCAACCGAATCTTCGTCGGTGTGGTGGTATTACTGTGGGCGGGCACGATGTCCTGGTTGATGGTGGCCCGCATTCTGCCGCCGTTTTTTCACGGTGATCCGCCGACACACGGAACGCTGGTGCACGACCCTGTGTGTTGGGAAATCGAGTACGACGGTCGGACGGTCGGACACGCGGTTAGTCAGGCGGTGCCCGGCGCGCTAGGAACGACCGAGATCCACAGCCGGATCAAAATCGACGGAATTGAGATCCGTGAGCTCGTCCCGCAATTGCTGGGCAGCCTGGTACGCAACTTGGGAGCTATTTCGCTCGATGTGCGGAGTATGTTCGAGCTGGACTCGCTGAACAATCTTGCCAGGTTCAGCACGAAGGTACGACTCAATGATTTGGCCACAGTACTGAGGGTGCGCGGCAAAGTCGACGGGGCCGAGCTGAAACTGACAGTTCAAACTGGAGATATAACACGACCGGAGATAAGTTATCCGGTACCGTCGTATTCGTCGTTGATGAGCGAGCTGATTCCCGACTCGAAGATGCTTCAAGTGTATGTGGGACGTAAGTGGGAGCAGGAGGTGTACAGCCCGTTCCGAGCGCCGGGAAGCTCGTTGGAGATTTTGCAAGCGGAAGTGGTCGAAGAGCGGTTTATGGACCACCGAGGGGCGCGCACTCACGCACGCAAAATCGAATATCGGAGCCTTTCGTCTGCCGGCGTGACCGCCAATAATACGCTGCGGGCGGTCATCTGGGTCGGCGACGACGGCATGGTTCTGCGCCAGGATCTGTACTTTATGGATGCCAAGCTTCGATTCGAGCGCTGTACGGAACCGCACATGATCAAGATCGCGAAGGACCTTCTGGACATCAATTCCGTTGCCACTATTCCCGTGCCGCAGTCTTCGCCGCGATGATCGAATTTCAGCAGGTCTGCCGATCATACGGCGATAAGGTAGCGGTAGAGAACTTGAATCTTCGCGTGGGCGGCGGCGAGCTTTACGCACTACTCGGGCACAACGGTGCTGGAAAAACCACCGCCATTAAAGTGCTGGTGGGGCTGATTCGGCCAGGCAGCGGCACCGTCAGTGTCGGTGGATATGACCTAGTGACGCAGACACGCGAAGCAACCGCGTTGATCGGGTATGTTCCAGACCAGCCGTTCCTCTATGACAAGCTTTCGGGGCGTGAGTTTTTGCAGTTCATAGGCCGGATGTATGGTATGGACGCCGGACAGGTTGGCCGCGCGATTGATCGCGAAATTCGGCGGTTTGAGTTGTTCGATTTCGTCGACGAGTTGACCGAGACGTATTCGCACGGAATGAAACAGCGGATGGTATTCGCTTCGGCCCTGCTTCATTCGCCGCGGGTGCTGGTCGTCGACGAACCCATGCTGGGGCTTGACCCCCACAGCATTCGCTTGGTCAAAGATTTGTTGAGAAGCGAGGTCGCCCACGGATTGTGTGTTTTCATGTCGACGCACACCCTGGCGGCGGCTGAAGAAATTGCGAACCGGGTCGGAATTATGGGCCACGGACGCCTGTTGTTTGATGGGTCGCTTGACGAATTGCGCGAGCGGTTCCCGATTGAAAAAAAGTCGCTCGAAGCCATGTACTTGGCCCTCACTGAGCGTGATGGAGAAGCAGACAGGCATTGAGAAGTTTCATTGCGGTCGTTTGACACCACTGATGAACGAACTTGCTCTTCAATCGCAGTTGAATCGTGTGGCCGATTGGGAAATCGGCACGCGAGGTTTGCCCAGCGAGGACCGCGAAGCACAGCTTTTCTGGCGGTTGCGGTACCAAATCACCCGGACCCAATTGCGGCAGCTTTTGACGACATCGCGCTTGCGGACCTTCCTCGTCGTGGGACTCAGCCTCTTCTTTTGGGCCGGTTTGTTTTTGCTCTTTTACGAGGGCTTCAAGTTTATTGTGGACAACATCGCACCGGCGGGAGCTCCTTATCATGCACAAACCGTGCAGTTCGTGTTTCATTTGTTCTTTGCGTCCCTTAACGTGATGCTGGTTTTATCTTCCGGTATTATTCTCTATACGGGCTTATATAAATCTCCGGAAACGGTCCGCTTACTAACACTGCCTACGCGGCCGGAGCGGATTGTTCTGTATAAGTTTCAGGAAGCAGTGTTCTACAGCAGTTGGGGCTTCTTCTTGCTTGCCAGTCCGCTGATGATCGCCTATGGAATCGTCGCAGGTGCTCCGGCCATTTACTATTTTTTGTTGCCGCCGCTCATTATTTCGTTTGTGTATGTTCCCAGTGGAGTAGGTGCGATCTGCTGCATGCTGGTGATCCACAAGCTGCCGAAGTTGCGGCGAATTATTGTGGCCGGCATCGCGCTAGCGGTCATTGCATTTGTTGCCCCCCTCATCTGGCAAACAATTAATAGTCCGCAGTCGAAATTGTTCGGGGCCGAATGGTTTCATGAGACACTCCATCGCTTCCGTTTTACCGAAGAGGAATGGCTGCCCAGCACCTGGCTAACCAACGGACTGTTGGAGGCGGCGCGACCGGCGGCCGCGGTCGGGACGAGCATGGTTGCGGATTTGCCGCTCGTTCAGAGCCTGCTCTATTTGGCGCTATTGGTGTCGAACGCGCTCTTTCTTCACGTGCTGACTGTGTGGGCGGCGAAGCGGTGGTTCCGACAAAGTTACGCGAATCTGGCAGCCCGACATATTCGTCGACGGCAGGTTCGACAGGCGCTCGCCGATCGCGTCTTTTCACTGCTGTTGTCCCCATTCCCGCCGCCGCTGCGACTCCTGCTGATTAAAGACTGGCGGCTGTTGCGACGCGACCCCGTTCAATGGTCACAATTCTTGATCTTCTTTGGCCTCTTGGGACTCTATTTCCTTAACGTCGATCGCTTTAACAATCCGCACAGCGACATCAATTACGTTACCTGGATCAACATGGTCAGCTTTCTGAATCTGGCCGTAGTGGGTTTAATTCTTTCGACATTCACTACACGGTTCATTTACCCCATGATAAGTTTGGAGGGACACTGCTTTTGGATCATCGGTTTGTTGCCGATCGAGCGCGATACGATTCTGTGGAGCAAATTCTGGTTCGCATCGTTGGGCTCGTGGGTGCCCTGCTCGCTTCTGGTGCTACTTAGCGATGTGATGCTACAGGTGCCGATGCTCGTAATCGGCGTGCACCAACTCACCTGCGTACTACTGTGCCTTGGTTTGGCGTCGATTGCTGTGGGTTTTGGCGCGATGATGCCGAACTTCCGAGAGACATCACCTTCCAAAATCGCCGCCGGATTTGGCGGAACGCTCAATTTGGTCCTTAGTGCGCTCTACATCATGGTCGTGGTCGTTCTTACTGCCCTTCCCTGCCATTTCTATCTGTTAGCGGATAACGGGCCGTTCGGCACTTCGTTCGTAAATCCGCAGTATCTAAAGGTTTGGCTGGTGGTTGGCACCGGGGCCGCGGTCGTCGTTGGCGCCTCTGCAACTATTTTTCCGCTCCGCCGCGGATTGCGAGCATTTCGGCAGCTTGAGTTCATTTAGCCAGTTGAGATCGAGTTCTCCTTTTGGCACGTACGAGGCCACATTGATCGGCTCATAACCATTTTTGGTCATCACGAGCCTCACCCCTACGGCCGGACTCGCTGGGCACAATGGCACCACATTTGCGGTGGGCACGTCCAACTTCAGGGCGGGAGACTTTCCAACGCGGGCCGAAGCGACCATATTATCTGGGCCGCCGCATGCGTGCGCACTCCATTGGAAATCGATCATGTCTTCACGGATTGATTCGCCGGCCGCATACATCATTGTCCTGGTGATCCTCCTGCTATTGACTTGCCTGACGGTCGGAATTTCATTTTTTCCGCTCGACCGCGACTGGCACCTCTTTTTCGGTTTGGCCATCGGCGTCTGCAAGGCGTCGCTTGTGGCGCTTTTCTACATGCACCTGATTCATAGTCGGGCCGGAGTTTGGTCCGTGGTTTGTGTATCGATATTTTGGCTGACGGTCGTGCTCGGCGCTCTAACGTACGTCGACTACGTGACTCGATCCTGGATTCCCTACGTGCCAGGTCACTAGTAACTGCCGCGGCCTTGCAGCGACGTTCGATTTCCCGTGACCCATCACTCAACAGACGCGACGCCCTCAGTTCTCGGTCGCGCACCCTTTCCCCCGGTTGCATTCGGATTGACATCCGTCGTTTTGGGCGCAATTGGGTTGATGCTCTTCTTTCTGCCGGTAATTGGGATTCCGATTAGCGTGTCGGGCGCGGCTATTGGATTGATTGGAATCGTAGTTGCGTACTTCGGCGGCAGCGCAAGTTTGCGTTTGTGCGTGGCAGGAATTGTCTTGTCGGGCTGTGCCGTTGGAATCAATTGGGCTATTCGCGGTGCGGCCGGCGGATACTATTGGCCACGCCAAACATTTCCGTCCTTGCCACCGGCCACCGAGCGGCCGTATGTCCCGCCGCCGGCAGAGCCGCGAATTTCGTTCAACCAGAGTCGTGCATCAAGTGCGTCGATGATCTGATGCAATCCGAAGACGAGGAAGCACCTAACCATGGCACAGGCATTCAATCGTTGGACGAATGTCGGCTCTAAGGGCAGTATCCTTGGGGCGGTGCTGTTCCTCGCGCTCGTGACGTGGATTGGGATTGTTCTGACGGCTTCTTCGTACGGCACAATGGCTGGCGTGGCGCCAGTCCAGCCAATTCCTTTCAGCCACGAGCATCACGCCGGCGTGTTAGGAATCGATTGTCGTTACTGCCACACGAGCGTGGAATTCTCGTCATTCGCTGGCATGCCGCCGACTAAGACATGCATGAACTGCCACTCGCAAATGTGGGTCGGCAGCCAGATGTTGGAACCAGTGCGCGAAAGCTACTCCAGCAACGAGTCGATTCACTGGAAACGTGTTTACAACACGCCCGGATTCGTTTACTTCGCACACAGCATCCATGTGCAAAAAGGAATCGGTTGTTCCAGTTGCCACGGGCAAATAGACCGGATGCCGTTTACGATCCAGGTCCCGTCTTTGCTGATGAAGTGGTGCCTCGATTGTCATCGCGACCCGGCCAAGGAGATTCGCCCGCGCGACAAAGTGTTCGACATGAGTTATGAAATGCCGTCCAATCAGGACGAACTGGGGAAGAAGCTTGTCGCCGAATATCACGTCAAGTCTCCTCAGGAGCTGACAAGCTGTACCGTTTGCCACCGATAAACCACCGATGAACAGCCGAAAAGATCTCGGAACGAAGCTGGCCGAACTCCAGCCACAAATTAGCGCTCATCATGCGGTGCAGCTCGATGAGGCGTTGGCAGGCGGCCCGCGCAAATATTGGCAATGTCTGGAGGAGCTGGCAGACACGGAGGCGTTTCACCGACTCATGCGGCAGGAATTTCCGGCGTTGGCCGATGTGTGGCCCGACAAGCTCAGCCGCCGCCGCTTCCTCAGCTTGATGGGCGCGTCGCT
>DASZZA010000530.1:0-12368 GCA_035545135.1 Lacipirellulaceae bacterium
TGAGCCGCATACCTCGGTATCTGTGTCGCGGGTGTTGAAGATCGTCATCCCGATCGGGATCGTGGCGATCGCCGCGTACGTTTGGTCGAAGACCTGGGAGCCGACCGAACGAGAGAAGCTGGCGACCAACTCCTTTACGCGGATTTTGGCGTCCAATCCGCTGGGCGCTGCCGCGGCGATGAAGTTCGCGGATAACGATGGCGACCTCGTTGCCGATTCGCCCAGCGATCCCAAACAGTGCATCAATCCCGACACGCTAGTGTTTTCCTATGTCGCGGCAGAAACCGAAAGCGTGCCCGAGGATGCGTGGAAGGATCTTTTAGCAGCGCTCAAGAAAAAGACCGGGCGCGATGTGAAGTACGCACACTACGATACCGTCGATGAACAGCTAGCGGCTATGGAGAAGGGTGAACTTCACATTGCGGGATTAAATACCGGCTTTGTCCCGCTTGCCGTTGCGCAGGCCGGTTTTGTGCCGCTTTGCACCTTTGGACACGACGACGGGTCGTACGGCTATACCATGCAGGTGCTCGTTCCCGCTGATAGTCCGATTAAGAAACTCGCCGACGTAAAGGGCCATAAAATTACTTTCACGCGGCCTGATTCGAACTCCGGGTGTAAGGCGCTCCTGGTATTGCTCAATGATGAGGGACTTCAGCCGGATCGCGACTATGAGTGGGGATTTTCGACGGATCACAGCGTGTCGATCAAAGGGATTGCTTCGAAGCTGTATGAAGTTGCGCCCGTCGCAAGCGACATTCTACAGCTTATGGAGGAGAACGGCGACGTTGATAAAGCGGCCATTCGCAAAGTCTACGAATCGAAGCGGTTTCCGCCGGCGACCATCGGCTACGTTTACAATCTCGACCCGGGAATGCGCTCCGCGATTCGCGATACGGTGGTCGGGCTCAATTTGAAGGGAACCAGCCTCGAAGGCAAAATGGGCGCCGACGCGACGAAACTAGTACCCGTGAATTACAAGAAAGATTGGGACAGCGCGCGGGCGATCGATAAACTCGCGGCTGACGCCCAAGCAAAACGGGCCAAATAAAGGCGCCGCCAGGCGATGGAACGTACGTGTCTTCAAATTTGGCTGCGTTGTCGCACTGCTTCGTAAAACAGGACGGCGGCGGTTGTCGCAACGTTAAGGCTGTCGGCCAGGCCATGCATCGGGAGCCGCACGGCGGTTGTTCCAGCGCCTGTCCAGCCCTCGCTGAGGCCGGTCGCTTCGCTTCCCAGGATGATCGCAACCCCACCACGTAAGTCGGCAGCGGTGTACAGGAGCTTTGCATCAGGTCGCGTAGCGACAATCGAAATGCCGTGCTCACGGACCCATGCCAGCGTATCGGCCGACGACGCTTCGCACACGTTCTGGCGAAATACCGTACCGAGGCTGGCGCGAATGGTGTTTGGATTGTACAGGTCAGTTCCTCCGTCGGCGATGATTACCGCATCGACCCCGGCTGCATCGGCACTACGCAGAATGGCGCCGACGTTTCCGGGTTTCTCCACACCTTCGAGCACCGCGATAAGAGGTTTGTCCGGCAAGCGCAGGTCGGACAAGCCGCGACGCGCCGTCGCCGCAACTACGATGATTCCTTCGTGGCGGTCGCCAAATGCAAGCTTAGCGTAGACCTCGGGCGTAACTTGGAATATCTCAGCGGAAGTGACCGTCAAAGCTTCATTGACTTGGATGCATTCGGCGGACGTGCAGAACTCCTCGCAAACAAACGCGCAAATGGGAACGACGCCCGATTCGATGGCTCGCGAGATTTCGCGAACTCCCTCGACGATGAAGCGTCGCTGGCGTCGCCGCTCGTGGCCATCGCGCAAGCAAACGGCCTCTTTCACGTGCGGATTCTGGCGGCTGGTGATGCGCGATGGTGCGGTCATGCACATATGATCAAAGCAACGTCGAACCGGGTCAACGTATTCGTCCTGGAAACATGCCGCGAGACCTGATATATTTCTCGCCATGGACGTGTTTACGTATGGCACATTGATGTTTCCCGAAGTTTGGGAAGTCGTTGTGGGAAGTTCGTTTGCGACGGTCGTGGGGACCGCAGCCGGTTTTGAGATATTTCGCATCCGAGACGCGGTGTTTCCCGGAATCATCGAAGACGCTGGTACCAATGCGGTGGAAGGTGTGGTATACCTGGACGTGGATTCGGCAGCCGTCGCACGGCTCGATCGGTTTGAAGACGATTTCTATGTGCGGCGAGCGTTAACGATCGAGTGCCGCGATGGCCGGCGGCGGACCGCCGAGGCCTACGTCGTTCCGCAGGCGAATCGGCACGTGCTCACGGACGAGCCCTGGAACCGCGAAAGTTTTGTCGCCAGCGGTGGACTCGAGGACTTTATGAACCGCTTCGCGGGATTTGGACGAGTGGCCGGCGACGAATAGCGTTTAGAGCGGCAATGGCTTTTTCGCCGCCGGTTATCCTATACATGCTACCGTCGCGCTCGTTGCATCGTGAAAATTTACAACTAAAGCAATTTTCCAAAATACGTACCCAATAGCCGGTGAGCTACGCTCGCCGGATTTCGGAACGCATCGCGGCGGGTGGCATGCTCTCGCGAATCGCATCATGCCCACGCTCGCGAATAAGCTTACATGCTTCGCGTAAGCATGCCGTCGCGAGCGAGGGTATGCCACCTATAAAGCCAGTCGTCATGAACCACTAGAGTCGCACGCTCGTGCATCACCTGAATTTACAACTATGTCGTCGCGACAGGCCACCAATGCGTGTCTCTTCACGGTCGCCTTCGAGTGGTCACCGCACGCGCGACATCTGCTTCAAAAAATCGTGTTGAAGCCGGTGCAGATCGCCAAAGTACTTGCGGAAGTCACTTAGCCGAGTTTGCGGATCATCGTCCACGAGCGGCTTCTTGGCCGCCATCATTTTCAAATACGCCGCGTATTCTTTCGCTTCGAATTTGATCAAGTAATAATTCAACGCCCAGGCATCCGCGTACGCATCGACAGCCGTTCGTGGATCGCGGAACCGGCGACTATCACGGATCATCTCCTCCAGTGAACCTTCGTGCCACCGCGAAACATTCTTCCGGAATGTCTCCAGGCGTGGATAATTCACGCGCCCTATTCCGCGCCAACCGCTCTTGCTCGCCAAGTCGGGCGCCTCAAAGTAAACCGCCATGCCCTCGCATAGCCATAGCGGAATGTCAGCATAGCGGGTTTGCAGTCCGCAGTTAAACGCGATTTGGTGTGTCGCCTCATGAACGATGGTGGCTACGAGCGGTACCGCCGCCGGCTGGGAAAGCATCTGATTGATCTCACGCAGCGACCCGCGGCGATTGGTTCCAACACTTTGGCGTCCTCGGGTTTGCAGGTAACCCAATTGTCCCACATTTTGTCGATGACCGCCGGCCGCATCGCGGACAGCTTCGGTTCCAGTCAAGTCGAACATGTTGATGCGGTTCGACCGCAGGCTGTAATAGCCGATGATGCTGCCCGTGCCATTGGGCAGGTCGTCCCGACTCGCCTGGTCGTACACCGGCCGCTCGGCAAACACGACCACCGGCAGCGGAAACTCCGGCTCGTGCACTTCGAGGCCCTGCTTCTGCCAATAGCTGCTGAATGCCTTGTACAACCGCTCCAATAGCGAACTGGTCCACTGGGCGTACTCGCGCGACGTGTTGTAACACACCACGTAGTGCGGCGTCGTATAGCTGCGAAAACCGGGCGGCAACTCGCCCAACAACTGAGTCGAAAGCTCCGCAGGTGTGAGCGGCTTGAACGGCACACCCAATCGCTCGCGGCCCTCGATCTCGTTGCGTTCAACCGTCCACAGCTCGCCATCGACGCCTTGAAACAAAATACCCCCGTCCGCCGCTTCGACCACCACGCGGCCCCGCACCGACTGCGTCTGGCCTTTGATCCGGAATGTCAGCGTCTCGGCATCGCGCGCGCTGGAGTCGGCAGCTGTCCCGGATATGGGCGTCTTATTCGCCTGCTTCTCGGTTGCGTACGCACCGACCGCGCATGCCGCCAGCGGCACAACAACAAGCAGGATCGTAGCACGTACTGCACTCATGCGACGTTGGGATTCAGGTTCGATCGTGCCACACAAGCTCGCTGTCGCTCGGCGACACACATCCATTCTAGCTTGTCGCACCAGGCCGCTGCAGATCAGGATTCTCTCGTTCCGCCCTTTATTCGCCCACAAATCAGGGTGCGCCGGCCCGTCTAGACTTCGGCTCCTGGACCTTGGATTTATTCTTTCGATCCTTAGTAATGATGCCCAACTGACCATCGGGCTCAAGAAACGCCTTTTTCACCAGCCCGACGTCCTCGATGCCGCGCTCGCGTAGCTGGTTCATTAGTTCATCAACGGTGATCAGCTCCAGTCGGAGGTTGCGGCGATTGATTCTTCCGTTACTAATGACCGACAGCGGCGGCGGTTCCAGCCACGGTCGCAACCACTCGTAGCGGTACGCCAGCCAATCGAGAAGATAATTCCAGCAGATCAACGTCGTGCACAGTACGAGTCCTTCGGGTACGCTGTGATACTCGCTGGACATGGCATTTTGCGCCGCGTCGGCGATGAGCACCAGCAGCAGCATGTCCGGAAGGTTGAGTGCGCCAATGTGCCTGCGGATCAGCACGCGCAATAACACAAATAAGAACAGATATATAATCGATCCGCGAACCACGAGTTCCAACAATGAGACGGTGGGGACGAAGAATGAGTGCCAATCGATCATCGGGCTTCTCCCAAATGCACTAACAAAAGATATGCCGACTAGAACAATTTTCCACAACACGTACCCGATAGCCGGTGAGCTATGCTCGCCGGATTTCGCAGCGCATCGCGGTCCAACCTTATTAGATGGTTACAAAAAAAGTAGTTTGACCTAGCAGTTCATACTGCCTATTTCTTGAGTTTCGCGGCATTCGCCCAGCGCCGTTTTTGAAGAAAAGGAGCAGATATAGAACTGTCTTAAAGCGCGGCAAATCGTGTTACTTTTACAGGAGGTTAGACGGTCGTGTGTGAGAAGTAATCGATGATGGACCGAATCGGCTGCTCGTTGGCGCGGCGGGTCGTAGCACCTGGAACATCAACGCTACCGCTGCCGGTCGGATGGGCGTAGTACACGCCAGCAAGCGGATCGTAGTACGCCGCCTTGTGCCATTGGCCAGCTTGTTGCGATACAGGTTATTCGGGTCGTAGCCTGCATCCTGTTGACGACATTCTACTTGAGGCGACGCGAATAAATTAGCGCCATGCCCTCTACCGTTCAGGCCGCTGTGGGAGGGATGCGTTTCCACTTGCCGAATCGTGTCCCCTTTTCCTCCCGTTTGCAGTCATCTAGCTCTTTTTCTTTCGCCCGCCCCGTTTCTTTTTCCCGCCGCGCTTACCGCCCTTGCGACCTCCTTTTTTGGAGGACGACTTCTTCGTTTTTTTGCCTCGGCCGCCGCCCGACTTCTTGCCGCCGCCGCTGCTCTTATTCACCGTCGCCCACGCTCGCTTCTTCGCCGTCTCCTTACTGACGCCGCGATCCTCATAACCTTCGGCGATGTGCTCGGCCTTTCGTTTCTGTTTGCTCGTGTACTTTTTCTTCGAGCCTTTCTTCTTCGCCATCAGGTTAACTCCTATTGTGAGCGCCGTCGCCGGATGTGAACCGCGCTACTCAAACTCGACAACTCGGCATCAACTGTCACTCTACCGTCGCGCCAGTTTTCTCCTCGACTGACGCCGTGGAGCCCCATCTCCTTCCTGCTCGGAAGTTTCTTCAGCCTCCACATTGATCGTTTCGGCGAGTTCGGTAAGTGTTTTGTCGGTCTCGCCTTCTTCGTCGAGCGTCTGTTGCAGCAATTTGGCGGCCACGTCATTGCCGAGTAGCCGGGCGTAGGTGCGCACGCACCCATAGCCCGCAATCTCGTAGTGCTCAACGCGTTGTGCTGCGGCGATCAATGCGGCATCCTTCACCTCAGGCTCCGCATCTTCTTTGATGACTTCCGCGCCCTCCTCAATCAGTCCTTCCATGCCCTTACACTTTTTGCCTCTTGGCGAAACATCGAGCTCGCCGAAGATTTGTTCCAACCGATCGACGTGCCCTTCCGTTTGTTTCAAATGCTTCTCGAAACCGCTCCTTAGTTCTCTCGAAGCCGACGCCTTGGCCATTTTTGGTAGTGCTTTTACCAGCTGACGCTCGGCGCTGTAGAGGTCTTTCAATTCATTGACGAACAAGTCTTCGAGTGACTCCAGTTTCATGTTTCGCTCCGTTTCAGATGAGGTGACCTGGTGATGTCTTGAGACACGCTGCGTAGCAAACAGCGTGCCTTAATGAGGACTGCGCGGTCCAAGAACGACGAACCCGACCCGTGAGCGAGGAAGCAACGCCTTACGCCGGGGACTGTCCCAATTTTGCGGAGTCGTCGGAGCAAAATGGGACTGTCCCCCTCTCCGCAGCCATTTTGCTAGAAGCTCTTAGTTTGGGCGCCCCCTTGAGTGATGGGCGCGGTCGGATGTGCTCATCGCAGAAACGAATTGGCCTCCCACTGACCATTTTGGCCGAATGGCCGTATTCGATCGGCAGCCGAATGATACAGAATATGTCCCCAATAGCCGGCGAGCTACGCTCGCCGGATTTCGCAGCGCATCGCGGTCCAACCGTAGTCGATGGTTACAAGAAAATGCAATTGGCTCTAAGAACGTGTGTTGAATTACTCCCTCTCCCCTGGGAGAGGGTTGGGGTGAGGGCGAATTGCGAAAACCAAGGCACCCTCACCCTGCCCTCTCCCGGAGGTAGAGGGTTCCAATGCCAAATTCTGCAATTCTAAAACACGTTCTAAAGGCTATTGGGCTCAGTGATGCCGGCCGGTTTATTTGACCGGGCACCTGCCAACCGGCCTCCTGCTTTCATTTGGGCAGCGGAAAGACAAACTTACGATCGTCCCACCAGCCCGGCTCGTCATTCGTGAGTCGATATACCAGTTCGTCCGTCTCTCGCGCTTGGCCTTCCGGCTGGTTCGCGTCCGCCGCTTCGAACCGCGTACTGTGTGCCAGCTTCAAACGCGCATTGCCGGGACCAACGCTCCAGAACACGGGCGTATTTGGTTCGACAACTGCGTACATTCGTCGAACGCCCGAATAAGGGACCGAATAAGGAAGCCCCGCCGGCTCGTAGACAAAGGGCTGCTGGGAGTACGGATCCAAAGGCAGCCGATCCAGGTATTGCGGCGCCAGATCGTCAAGCCGCGGCGGGTACTTCTTGTGATCGAGACGATACGCGGCGAGCGCCAGGCGAATGAGTGTGGCCCGGCGGCAGGTTTCGTTGTCGCAATAGGCACGGCAAAGCTCCGAGACCGAAACGCGTGCTTTGTATTCGAGCGACGCTAGGTAGCTGGTCGTCGCCGCCGGTTCCTGTATTTCCCACAGCGGTGGGAGCCCGCCGTACCGTGGCCGCAACCAGCGGTGAAGCGAGCTTGATCCCGACTCGCCCGGTCGCTTGTTGGCCAATAGTTCGACGAGTTCCGTAACGTTCTGGATGTTGCGGAGGGTAATCCGGTCGAGCGCCATTAGCGCCCGCTGCCGCTCCCACGGCAAATCGTTCGCCATAAACGCTAGGTAATTGGATGGTGGAATATGATCTAGATTTAGGGATGCCGGATTCAGAATCCATGGAACGTCTTTACCGATAAGAACATTGCGGACCTGCACATAATCGGCGAGCAACGATATCTGCGGTTTCGGCGAATCGCGAAAGACGTCACGAAGTTTCTCGATCGCGCCGAGTAGATCCGCTTTGGTGCGGTTGTTCCCTGCGGCCCAGCCGGCAAGCCACTCCAGGACTTTTTGCTCCGTCTCAACTTGATCGCAAAAGATGATCGACGGCTGTCCGTTCCTCAATTGCGCGCTCATGCGAAGCGCTGCCAGATACCGGTCGAACGAGTCTGTCCACTCAAACGACAACGCATTCGAGTGAATCGATTCCAACAAGACATCGTCAAGGAGTGAAACCAGCTTGCCATATACCGGACAGACACGAACGAGCTCGTTGTGCGTGTTCAGTTCGGCCGGCCGCAGTCCAGTCAACTGCGACGCGAAATCGAAATAACACGTGGGCCGCTTGCTGGCTTTGAGGACTAGCGCCGCGTAAGCTGCATGTTTTTTGCGAATAAGTTCGAGTACTTTTTTCTTCGCGGCCCGAAACGCATCTAGTTGGTCTTTTGGAATTTTCGACTCGTCAATTCCAAAGGCGCTGTGTCCCGGAGCCGCCTCATAAAACTCCGGCTTTTCCCACGGGGTTAGAAAGTCGATTTTCGGCGGACCTTCGTATTGGTCCACCGCCTTGATATACATGTCGGCCGTCTCGCGCGCAGCCGGCGTGTCGAGCTTTTTAAGACGATCCAACTCGACGGACATGGCGAACTCGTTGGTCTCGTGGCCGACCGGGTACGGCATGCGCAAGTCGATTAAATTCGTTGGAATCTGGTCCAGTCGCACGGTTGGCAAGACAACGCCCATCAGCACAATCGGCGCGACAACCGCTAGCGCCGGCTTCCACCACCTTCGCAACGAGTTGTGGCCCGCGATCCAATCCGGTGCGCGCAGCCACGTGGCAGCCATGAGCCCCACGAACAGCGGCAGCAAAAAGAGCCAGCCAGGAAGTTGCCACACGGCCAAGGTTGCAGTCCAGGCGACAACGACGGTCGACAGCAGCAACGCAATAAACGCGGCAAGAATTTCGCTCCGCAGCGCCATCGAGCAAAACTGGCCAACCGAATACGCGACAAGCGCTCCACACGCGGCAAGACCTGCTCCGCGCGTCGCGGAACGGACGCCTTCCGTGAGGTCAAACAGAACTCGCCGCGAATTTCCAATCGCATAGGTGTCCCAGATGAAGTACGCATTTCGAAATTCTTGGTTTTCGTGTCCAATTCGACGCGCAATCATCATCGTCAACACACTTCCCACTAGCAGCCAGACCGCGGCGAGTGAACCCAGCCAGATCGTTTGCCGTGCAAACCACACATACCGTGGCCGGGCCGCATGTTCGGCGAGGAAACGGTAGTTGCCGCGCCGTTGATCGGAGTAGAAAGCCATGGCGCCGTACAAGGCGGGCACGAAGAACAGCGTGGAACCCACCACGTAGGCCGTAACATCCGACGTCCGAATGGAGACCCCTGCCGCAGCCGAGATGCCGATCATCAGCAGCGCCCCCGCGATCAGCGGGAACAGCAGCAGTATCCAGCTCTCGCGCCAAGTTTGCCACAATAGTCGCGCGACCATCCGCCGGCGCGAGCCGATACTTGCCACTGCACCAGTCCGCTGCGTAGCCTCAATCGTCTGCGTTCGACAAGCGGCGCGGCGAGCAAACATGCGAAAGCGTCCTGCGGCAGGCCGCGAGCCGACGGTCAACCAACCGCGCGCCGCCACTAAGCTAGCTGCAAATACGGCAACGACGATCGCCAGGCGGAGCGGGACCGCGTCTGCATACGCCTGAGGCGTTGCACTGGCCTCCACAGTCGTCGACATAAAGTTGACTGCCATGTTCACGACGGCCAGGCCAACTACCAGCGTCACAATCGCCGCCAGCAGCGGTCGTCTAATAAGCAGCGAAAACAGCGTCCCCCACGCCACCGCTTCGAGGATTCCCAGCCCCAGCATTCCAAGTGCGGTCGACGCATCCGCCGCGCCCAATGTGGCAGAACCATTCAACGGCCATCCCGTGATCGAAAGCGCGGCGGCCAACAGCGCGGCGCTCACCGCCGCCACCGCCACCTTGCTCGCGAACACCGGCCACCATGAAGCTGACAGGCGCAGCAGCAGGTCATAGGTCTCGTCTTCGTGCTCGACCGAAAAAGAAGTGGCCGCGGCGCCGGCGGCGTACAATACGGCCGACGCCAAGGCCGTATCGAACAACGTCAATGCAATGTTTGACGACGGCGGAAGCAGCACCTTCTCCGCGCATTCGACGGCAAACCCGAGAATCGCCACGGCAACCCATAGCCCGCGAATCATGCGGAACTCTTTCCACGCAAATCGCCAGAACATCAACGGGCGACGCGGGCCAGTGTATGCGATCGTGGCATTGTTGGTTGCGGTGCTCATGGCGGGATCGTTCGTTGCGTGCAGAAAGACTAAACCGCAAGCGGCTGATTGGACGCTGGCGGTGTGTGGGGGGATTGCGTCATGTAAGCCACAAAGATTTCCTCGAGCGACGGCGTTCGCGATTCGACGGCGACAATGCCATCCGCAAACCGCAGGCGCTCCAGATCGGCTTCATCCAGCCCGCGCACCAGCACGTCCCATTGCCGGCCGCGTCGCCGCTGGTGAATCGTTTCGCCTGCAATCGATGGCAACGGCGCATTGCCATCCTGGACGGTGACAGTCAACTGCCGCGTCGTTTGCTTCATGTGGTCCAATCGCTCGACGGCCAGCAGCCGGCCTGCATGCACAATCGCCACGATATCGGCTACGCGCTCTACCTCGCCGATTTGATGGCTCGACAGCAACACCGTGCGGCCCTGAGCCGCAATATCGACCATGCTTTCCAAGAATTCGCGGCGGACCATCGTATCCAACCCGGATGTCGGCTCGTCGAGCACCAACAGTTCCGGTTGGTGTGCCATCGCCAGCGAAAGCGCAACTTTCGCCCGCATCCCCTTCGACAATTGGCTGAGTTTGCGGTTGAGTGGCACACGAAAACCGGCCGCCAGCGTGCGAAACTGTTGCTCAAAGCCATCCGCATAAAATCCCGCGGTGAACCAGCCGATCTCCGCAGGCGTCATCCATTCGTATAGCGTGGGCCGCTCCGGCAGGTAACCGACGCGCCGGCGAATCTCAAGTCCATTCCGGCGGCTGTCGAGTCCGAGTACGCGGACTTCACCTCCGGTCGGCTCGGTAAGTCCCAGCATTAGACGAATGGCCGTGGTCTTGCCGGCGCCGTTCTCTCCCAGCAGGGCAAACACCACGCCCGGCGGCACCTCCAGCGAAACTTTAGAGAGTGCCACAGTGTGCCCGTAAATCTTTGTGGCGTTCACGAGTTCCACAACTGCTTTCATGCGACACCCCGTTTCAGGCTAAGAACTTCTGACAAATTGGCCGGGGACTGTCCCCCTCTCCGAAGCCATTTTGTTAGAAGCTCTAATTCGTTGATCATTTGTTCTTGCTGCGGCGCGCACTAGCCAATTCGTCGCGCAATAGGCTTTCGAATTCGTTCGCATCCAGCCCGCTAAGCAGCGCTTCCTCGAGCACCAGCCGCAGCCGCGCCCGGATGAGCTTGCCGCGTTCGGCCTGGCATTGCCGGCGAGCAGCCGCGGCGACGGACAGCCCCGTCCCACGGACCGGTTCTAGCACGCCGTCGTCCTGCAATTGACGATATGCACGGGCGACCGTATTCGGATTGATCGCCAGTTCACGTGCCAGTTCGCGCACGCTGGGCACTAGCTCGCCGCTGCGAATAGCTCCATCGGCGACGGCAAATTTCACTTGGCGGACGATCTGGTCATAAACGGCCAGGCCGTTGTGGGCGTCGAGGTGAAGCAACATAAAATCCTACACTGTACTAGCGGACTAGTACGGTAGCTCGCGGGCCCAATGGTGTCAATCGGTTGTACGAAATAATTCGCCGCACGCAGCCCATGTGCAGCGAAACTGTTTACCGGCCAGCGGATCTCCAATATCCGCTGATGAGTTTTTTTGGTGGCGTCGTCGTCGCCGAGATTCTGTTGATCGGCGCTGGCCATTAGCCTGGTGAGCTTGGCCGATGCCGCGGAACCGGCGTCGCTCCGGTTACCCGCCCGTTGATATTGCGGAGGACAACGGCGGGGCGTCGCGCTCGTTCGGCGCGATTGTTCGGAGGAAGTAAACGAGACAGTAAAGGGGCACGAGGATCATGTTCGGGCGTAACCATCGCCGTCCCCATAAGTTCTCACGCCGAATCTGGCAGCCTGCCGGTTCCCTCCAGTAATTGGAGCGGCGGTTATACTGAAATGTGGTTTGGGCCGGTCCCGGCGCGCGGCACGCTGCCGCCGATTTTTTATCAATCGCCGGCTGGCAGCGAAAAAACACTTGCAACGCGCCCCCCCCATTGGTTATCCTAACTCCACCCGCAGCCCGTTTGAGGTCCGTCTCATGAACCGCAATCGTTTTTTGCTTCTCGGCGTCGCTTTCTACTTGGTTGCATCTTCCTCCCCGCTGACAGCTTCGGCCGACACGTTCGGCAGCGGCGCGAATTCTTTCACGATCGATTTCGTCACGATCGACAGCCCAGGCAACCCGCCGGACGCCAATCCAAACCCGGCCGGGGCGGTGGATTACACCTACCGCATCGGCAAGTACGAAATCAGCGAGCAGATGATCGATAAGGCAAATGCGGAATCGGCGCTCGCCGGCAGC
>DASZZA010000531.1:0-5283 GCA_035545135.1 Lacipirellulaceae bacterium
AGGTTGCGGCAAGCCGCACACTAGAAACTGTTCTGACACCCGACACCTGACAACCGCAACTTCACCGCCCCAATTCGGCATTGCCGCCGACGCTAAACGATATGAACGCCACGCTTCTCGAAGTTTCCGATCTCCGCACCTACTTCCACACCGAAGAAGGCGTCGTTCGCGCCGTCGACGATCTCTCATTCAAGCTCGAGCAGGGCCGCACGCTGGGCATCGTCGGCGAAAGTGGCTCCGGAAAAAGTGTCACGTCCCTTTCCATCATGCGTCTGCTGGCCGGCACCGCACGCATCGAAACAGGCCGCATCTCCTTCCTGGGCCGCGACCTGGTGCGTCTCCCTGAGCGGCAAATGCAATCGATCCGCGGCCGCGATATCAGCATGATCTTTCAAGAGCCGATGACATCGCTCAACCCGGTCTTCACCGTCGGCGCCCAGATCATGGAAGCGATCATGCTGCACCAAAAGGTGAGCAAAGCGCAGGCCCGCCAAAAAACGATTGAGCTTTTGCGCGAAGTCGGCATCCCCAAGCCGGAACAGCGCGTTGATTCTTATCCGCATCAAATGTCGGGTGGCCAGAAGCAGCGCGTCATGATCGCGATGGCACTCTCTTGCAATCCGCAACTACTGATTGCCGATGAGCCTACCACCGCGCTCGATGTCACCATCCAATCGCAAATCCTCGACATCCTGCGCCGCCTTCGCGACACGCGTGGCATGGCCGTTATCTTCATCACGCACGACCTCGGTGTCATCGCCGAAATTGCCGACGACGTGCTCGTGATGTACCGCGGCGAAGAAGTCGAGTATGCTCCGGTGCTCGAAATCTTCTCCAATCCCAAGCACCCGTACACGAAGGGCCTCTTGGCCTGCCGTCCGCGGCTCGACACGCGGTACCGTCGCCTGCCAACGGTGGACGATTTCATGCAAGTTCTCCCTCTCCCGTCGGGAGATGGCCGGGGTGAGGGTCCACCGAACGACGAAATCCGCATCATCGAGAAAAAGATGGATGCGGCCCGACTGAATCATCTGGAAACCGAAGGCCGCGGCCGGCTCCTCCACCCGAAAAGCGAACTTTCTTGGATCGGCCATCCTTGGGAAGAGGGGCACCACGCCCCCGACACGCTAACTGTTGCCGAGGACACGGCCCCACTACTGGCGGTAAAGAACCTGAAGGTCCACTTCCCGGTGCGACGCGGGTTTTTCGGCCGCACCGTCGATCACATCCGCGCGGTGGACGACATCAGCTTCAACGTCTACCGTGGCCAAACGCTAGGCCTCGTGGGCGAGAGCGGATGCGGCAAGACCACCACCGGCCGCGCGATCCTCCGACTCATCGAACCGACCGGCGGCCAGGTTTTGTACAACGGCACCGACCTCGCCCAGCTCGGTTCGCGCCAGCTCCGCGCAATGCGTGGCAAAATGCAAATCGTCTTCCAAGACCCCTACGGCTCGCTGAACCCCCGCATGACGATCGAATCGGCCATTACCGAACCGATGGTCATCCAAGGCATCGGCACGAGCCGCGCCGACCGCCGCGAACGCGCTGCCCAACTATTGCGGGAAGTCGACCTGAGCCCTGCCTTCCTTCGCCGTTATCCCCATGAGTTCAGTGGCGGGCAGCGACAACGCATCTGCATTGCCCGCGCGCTGGCCGCCGGCCCCGAATTCATTATTTGCGATGAATCAGTCTCCTCGCTCGACGTGAGCGTGCAAGCACAGGTACTCAATTTATTGAAAGAGCTGCAAGACAAACACCATCTCACGTACATCTTCATTAGCCACGATCTGAGCGTCGTCAAATTCATGGCCGATATGATGGCCGTAATGAACCACGGCCGCATCGTCGAATTCGGCCCCTCCGAAAGCATCTACAAGAACCCGCGCGAAGCTTATACCCGCCGCCTGATCGAGGCCACGCCCAAAGACGACATCGAGCTCATTCGTCGCCGCGTCGCCGAACGGCAACAGGCACGCGCCCATACCTGAACGGACGTGTTGCTTGACTCGCAAGGTTTCAGGCGCATGGAGGACGGACCGAATTCTTCCGAATTCGGCTACCATCATTTCAGCCAGAACTTTATGCTCTGGCGTCTTTCAGTAATAACAGCAGCATCACGACCGGTGTCCTGGCCCGAATACTGTGCGGAAGCTGGGCCAGCATGTGGATCCACGTGCCCGCACGGGCGATGGTCTTTTCCGGACCAAGTGTGACTTCCGATTCGCCGCTCAAAAAGTGCATGATGGCGGGCGTCGAAGCAGTGTGTTCCGACAATTCCTGCTCAGCCGCAAAGCCAAACAGCACGGCTTTGACACGCTCGTCCTGATAAATTGTCTTGCTAAGCGTGCCATCGGCAGGAGGTTCAATTTTGTTCGCCAAGTCCTCGAAGATCGTGAAACCAGCGGACATAATTGGGCTCCGTTGACGTCTAGTGGTCAATGACAACTGATATTGGGAGTAGCTGAGCTCGCAAGAGTTCAGTTTAACTGGTAATTCCGAATTCTTGCGCTCAGTGGGTATCTACTTTACTCGAGTGACCACAATTCGTTGTGACCTTGTTGCCATGCAGGTCGCTGTGGTCTTGTTGCCGTGCAATTCGTGGTACGCCGCAGGCGTTTCACTCCTCAGCCCAGGGGCGCCGCGAAGCGGCGCACCCTGGGTGGACGACCGTGTACCTTCCGTTTACGCCGCAGGCGTTACACATCCGCCAGATAGGATTATAAAACGACGTGTATAACTCCTGCGGAGTAACCGAAGCCATTGGGCACGCGTTCCTGCGGAGTTGAACCGCTTCGCGGTACAAATATGCGATCTCCAAGCTAAATCTCATAATGTTCAGCCGCCATCCAGGGTAGTCACTTGAGTGAAATGGATACCCATATCTTGCGACTCCGGCTGCACCGCCAAAATCAAATGCCATTGACCAGTAGAATCTCGAAACATTCCGGGGGCTGAATTATTTGCCAGCGGTTTGCGCTGTCAAACTGCCTTACCGCCCCACCTCACATAGCGGGACGATCTTACTGGTGGAGCGGCCCAAGTCAGCTAGCGTCACGCGTTTGAACGCTTGCTCGACTTCCGCATAAACGTGATCAAGCTCCCTGTGCAACGGGCAGAGCCTTGTGTGCGACGTGATGCCGAGTGGGCAGCGGCGAATTCGCTCCAACGGCGCGACGGCATCGACGATGTCGAGAATCGTAATCTTCTCAGCAGGCCGACATAGCGCATAGCCGCCCCCTGGTCCCGATATCGAGTCCACCAAGCCACCGTGGACGAGCGATTGCAGGACTTTATGCAGATAACGCCGCGGGATTTTCGTCCGGGCTGCCAACGGACCCGCTGCCTCGCGATGCGAGGGGTCGCTCGCCAGCCAGACCATCGCGCGCAGGGCATACTCGGCCGTCTTCGGCAACATTTTTTCACTCCCAATGGGATTTCTTAATTCTACACCTTGACGTACATGATTCAATGGCGATAACGTGGCGATCTTTAAACACCATTCTTCGTTTTGCGAGGTGAAGATGCTATCTGCTAAAACCATCGAGATTGTAAAACAAACCGCACCCGTCGTGGCAGATCACGCGGAAACCATTACGCGGCGATTCTATACTCTCATGTTCGCTGGCAATCCGGAAGTGCAAGCCTATTTCAATCCGGCGCATCAGCACTCCGGCGTCCAGCAGCGCGCACTGGCCGGCGCCATTTGCGCCTATGCGGCCAATGTGGACAACTTGGCCGCGCTCGAAGGCCCCGTCGAATTGATTGCGCAAAAGCATTGCTCGCTCGGCATTCAGCCGGAGCACTACCCGGTCGTCGGCAAATACCTGCTCATGGCAATCAAGGACGTGCTCGGCGATGCGGCCACCGACGAGATCATTCACGCTTGGTCGGAAGCGTACGGCGTGCTGGCCGAAGTTTTCATCGACCGCGAGCAGCAAATCTATTCTTCCCAGCGCGACGTGGCTGGCGGCTGGAACGGATACCGAAAGTTCCTCGTCCAGCAGAAGCTCGCGGAAACCGAGAACGTCTCGTCTTTTTATCTAGTTCCCGCCGACGGCGGCCTGCTTCCCCACTACGAGCCGGGCCAATACATCACCGTTGCACTGGACGAACGCGCGCCGCTTACCGCACCGCGCAATTACAGCTTGTCGGATCGGCCCGGTATGGGGTATTTTCGCATCAGCGTCAAACGCGAAGTGGGCCTCTCGGCTGACGCGCCGGCTGGCTTGGTGTCGAATTACCTCCACGACGAGCTACACGAAGGCAACATTCTCCAGGTCGGCCCGCCGTGCGGTGAATTCACGCTGAAGTCAACCGATATCACTGAGGAGCCGATTGTGTTCATCTCCGGTGGTATCGGAATCACTCCCGTTCTGGCAATGTTCAAACATCTGGCACATTGCGACTGGACAGCGCCGGTGCAATTCCTCCACGGAGCGCGCAACGGCCGCTCGCATGTATTTGCCGGCGAAGTCCGCCACATCGTCGAGCGGCATTCGAATTTTGAATCGCACTTCCGTTACGACGAGCCGACCACCGAAGACCGCCACCACGCGCGCTTCGACAGCGAGGGGCTCATGGATGAGGAATTTCTCGAATCACACGTGCCGCACGATGCACACGTCTACTTCTGTGGGCCGCCGCCGTTTATGCGTTTGGTGTATCGCGCACTTAAAGCGCGCGGCTTCGACGAATCGAAGTTACACTTCGAGTTTTTCGGGCCAAAACTCGATATCGGACATCCTCACAAGGCTCGACCCAAATCGACGCGTCGCCGATTGCAATCGGTGTAGCGAAAGAGGGCGGTCCATGGATTTTTCCACTACCAGACGGGCATGACTATGAAACGTTTGTGGCTGTTGTTCGTTGCGGTTCTCGTTGTTTCTTTTTCCGTTCTCAGCTGGATCGGCACGCGCATTTACGAAGAGGCGCCGCCGGTTCCCGACAAGGTGGTCACGACAGATGGCAAAACCGTCGTCGACACCGGCCAAATCGAGGCCGGCCAAAATGTGTGGCAATCGATGGGTGGCATGGAGCTCGGCAGCGTCTGGGGACACGGAAGCTACGTCGCGCCCGACTGGACGGCCGACTGGCTCCACCGCGAAGCGATGTTCATTCTCGATCGTTGGGCAAACGACGAGAACCACGCGCCGTTTGAAAAGCTCGATGCCGAAAAGCAAGCTCAGTTACGTGGCCGACTCACCTCGCTGTTACGGTCGAACACTTACGACCCCGAGACAAAGTCTATCACTGTCGATCCACTTATCGCCGCTGCATTTA
>DASZZA010000532.1:0-6895 GCA_035545135.1 Lacipirellulaceae bacterium
CGAACTCACATGCGCGGTTAAATGGCGTGGGCGGAACGAAAGTGACTGCGCACCCGTCGGGCGGCGCGTATAATGGTGCGATGGCTAATCGCAAAACTCTTGGCGGCGTAATTCACACGTACCAGCGGTACGATCCGGCTCGGTTTCCGAGCCCCACGCAGCCGCCGCCCGATTTGGTTTCGCCGGCGCTCGAGCACATGCTCATGTTTGGCGAGCATCGCGAGCTGACAGAAGAGGAACTTGCGCGGGCGATTCGGCTGGACCCAAGCCAAATTGCGGGGCTGGGGCCAAGTATCGATGCACTCATTGCGATGCTTGAGGAGCGCAAGCGCAAAATCCTTGCCCGGTACGAGACCAAGACAGTTCGGCGGCGCGCAGCCCAGGCATTTGCCGATCAAGCTACTGAAAGCAAGGTGCCGAAGAGATTTCGCGAACGCTTCTACAAAGCGATTCAGACGGAACAAATTCGCGACTTGGAACGGCTTTGGTATGCTGCGGGCGATGACCAATCGCCGTGGGCGTGCGCGCTCGTGGGCGTCATCGAACGGCTCGGCGAAAAATACGCGGTCGATGAACTGGCCGCCAAGTACGAGTTCACGGGCGTTGAGGGGATGACTGTGCCGCAAGCGCTCGCCTTAAAGGAGGAACTCGAAAAGATCGACGAGCTGTTGAAGCAATTGGAAGAAGCGCGGAAGACTGCCCAAATCGGGATCATCGATTTAGAAATGCTCGCTGAGTTCGCCGAGCCCGGCGACGTCGACCAACTAAGTGCGCTTCAGCAGCAGGTGCAGGACTATCTGCGCGAAATGGCCGAGCAACAAGGATTAGAACAACAGGCGGGCAGCTTCCGGCTGACGCCGAAAGCATACCGGCTATTTCAAGGAAAATTGTTGGAGCGGCTGTTCAGCGAATTGGCGCCATCGCGCACGGGACGACACCAGGGTCCTGTTGTTGGCGAAGGCGCCGTCGAGCTTCAGCACACGAAGCAATATGAATTCGGCGACTCAATCGCGAATATCGATATACCGGGCACCTTCGTCAATGCGCTGATTCGCGGTGGGCCAGGCGTGCCGGTGAAGTTCAAAAGCGACGACATTCAGGTGCACCGCACGCGGAACAAGCCCAAGTGCGCCACGTGTGTGCTCATGGATATGAGCGGCTCGATGCGCTACGACGGGCAGTACATCAATGTCAAGCGGATGGGGCTCGCGCTCGAAGGGCTGATCCGTTCCGAGTATCCGGGCGATTGGGTCCGATTCATCGAACTGTATTCGTTCGCGAAGCTGGTCGAACCGGGGCGCATCGCGAACCTGATGCCCAAGCCTGTCACGCTGTTCAACCCGGTGGTGCATCTGAAGGCCGATATGAGCCGCGACGACATCAGCGAGTTTCAAATCCCGCCTCATTTCACGAATCTGCAGCACGGGTTGGCGCTCGCGCGAAAACTTCTGGCGACGCAGGATACGCCCAATCGTCAGATCGTGCTGATTACGGACGGCCTGCCTACGGCCCATTTCGAGGGCCAGATGCTCTATCTGCTCTATCCGCCGGACCCTCGCACCGAGTCGGCCACGATGCGCGAGGGCCTGGCGTGCCAGCGCGAAGGTATAACGATCAATCTGTTTTTGCTACCGAGCTGGTCGCAGACAGAGGAGGATGTCCGATTCGCGTTCCGGCTGGCGGAGTCGACATCCGGTCGGGTATTTTTTACGGCCGGGCGCGACCTTGACCGTTATGTAATCTGGGACTACCTGAATCGCCGTCGCGAATTGGTTCACTGAACGTGACCGTTTTGGGGCTGGATTCGCGGAAAAACGGCGAAAACGCCACGTAGATTGCGAAAACTACAACGCTAGTGGTCGTAACGTCTGACCCCTTACCGCTATAATGCTCGCGATAAATGATCGCGACCGGCCGTTTCTGCCGACATTCCTAGTGCGGGCCTTGATTTGCCCAATCATGGCCGGCCGATGACGATTGAGGGTGTGTCGCGTCACATTGGGCCCTACCCCATTGCGCGGCATCCCACCCAGGTCCCCCAATCCGCGTTCGCGTTCAGGAGGTCCACCTTGCAGCCAGTTCAAAAACTCGCTTGCGGCACCACGACCATTTGTCTCACGCTGCTTTCCGTCGCATTCGCGTTTGCCGTCCCACCCAGCGATACCCTCCTGCCAGGGTCGACGAAGGGCTACGTCTCAGTCGTCCACCCCAAGGAGTTCAACGACCGCTGGAACAAAACTCAGCTCGGTCAAATGTTTAACGACGAGGTGATGAAGGCGTTCGTCGACGATTTTCACAAACAAATCCGCGACGATTTTGGCTCGATCGAAAAGAAACTAGGATTCGTCTACGACGATCTCAAAGGTCTGAGCGGCGGGGAGATGAGCCTTTCAATCATCGAGCGCAAGGGCCGCGACGCCGCGCTCGCCATTACGATGGACGTCACGGGCCACCAGAAGCAGGCCGATGGCTTCCTAGCGGCGGTTGAAAAGCGATTCGCCGCTCGCAACGGCCGGAAAACAACAGCCACCGTCGACGGTACAACGCTTCAAATTTTCACCATACCAAACCAGGCGGACGCCAAGCCGCAGCAGACGGTCTACTTTATCAAAGACAATGTGCTGTGCGGCATCGATGACCGGGCGGAAGCCGAATCGATGCTAAAGCGGTTCAGCGGCAACGCCAGGGACAACTTGAAATCGGTAAAAGCCTACCAAGTAACCATGGAACGCTGCCGCCGCGAAGCCGGCAAGCTGGCACCGGAAGCGCGTTGGTTCATTGAGCCGTTCGGATTTATTTTTGCGGCCCGCACTTTGCAAGAGCAGCCGGTCAAGCGCGATCAAGACATGGCCAAGATTCTGTACGACAACGGATTCGATGCCATCCAGGGCGCCGGCGGCTTCGTGAATCAACTGGTGGATAATCACATCGAATTCCTTTCGCGCGTTTCGGTTTATGCTCCGCCGGTCGCGGGCAAAGAAAACGATCCGCTCCACTGGAACAGTTCGATGCGGATGATGCAGATGCCCAACGGCCCGCCGGTCGAGCCGCAGTCTTGGGTGCCGCGCGAACTGGCAAGCTACTTCACGCTGAATCTTGACCTGATGGATGCGTTCGATAACGTGGGCCCGATATTCGACGAGGTTCAAGGGCATGAAGACGCCTGGAAAAACTCGCTCGAAGGTTGGAAGAACGATCCGTACGGCCAGCAGGTGGATGTTCGCAAAGAGTTCGTCGCCAATATGGGCAACCGCGTAACCGTCATGTCGGCTTACGACACGCCAATCTCCGAGGATAGTGAGCGTGCCGTTTTCGCCATCGAGGCAAAAAATGAAAAAGCACTTGCCGCGACTTTAGAGAAATGGATGAAAAAGGAGCCGGGCGTCGTTCGCCGACAGGTTGGTCAATACACGATTTGGGAGCGCGTGAAGAACAACGCCAGTGAAGAACCCGAGGTCGTTGTGCCAGGCTTCAGCACGATCAGCAGCGAAGGCGGCGCCAACGCGAACAAACGCAAGGAGCGGGTGCTGCCGAATTCGGCGGTGACTGTTGCGCTCGGCCACATGCTGATGGCCTCAGACATCAACTACCTGACCGAACTTCTACAGGGTTTTGGTCAGCACGAACGTTTGGCCAGCAGCACCGACTATGAACAAATGGTCGCGGTGATGAACAAATTAGCCCCCGGCGACCGCTGCAGTTGGCTGTTTGGCCGCAGCGACGAAGAAGTTCGCCCCACGTTCGACCTCATTCGCGAAGGTAAAATGCCGCAGTCGAAGTCGATGCTTGGCAAACTGCTTAACAAGATCCTCACGACGGCGGAAGAAAAGAAGCAGGGAATTCCACGGCGGCAACGAATCAACGGCGCCAATCTGCCCGATTTCGAAGCCGTCCGCCGCTACTTCGGCCCCCACGCGAGCGTGGCTCGCAGCGAAAAGGACGGGTGGTTTATCACGGATGCGCTGCTAAACACCGAAGCCCCGTAGTGTGTGCACGAAAAACGGCGTTCTGCCGACTCGACGTAATTCGCCGCGCACGACCGACGGGCATGCAGTTACCGATGGGGGACGTCGGCGAAAGGCTTTACTGCTTAACGTCGCTTGGACGAAACGCTTGCCCTTTGGCGTGGTCGGCCATTGACGTGCGGACCACGAAGGGCACGATGTGGTGCACCATCGATGGCGCCCGACTTCTTTCTATTGAGTAACTGTTCGATCTCCTTACGAGTGGGCGCGGAGGGTTGAGCGCCCATTCGCGTCACTGATATCGCACCCGCCGCGTTCGCGAATCGGACGGCGTCGACCATGGACATGCCCTCGGCCAGCGCCACAGCGAGCGCGCCGTTGAACGTATCGCCGGCGGCCGTGGTGTCCACCGGCTTCACCTTGAAACCTGGCACAAATTGCTTCGTTTCACTCGTGGCGACGTACGCACCACGCGAACCCAGCGTAATGATGACGGTTTTGACTCCCTTGCGGAGCAGGATGTCGGCAGCCCGCGAGCACGAGGCTTCGTCTGTGACGTTAACACCTGTCAGCAGCTCGGTCTCCGTTTCGTTGGGAGTTAGAATCGTGATCTTCTTGAGCAGCGCGTCGGGTAAGCGTTGTGCAGGTGCCGGATTCAATATTACGATCGCTTTCTTTGCGGCCGCAAGGTCGGCAGCGGCTTGCACGGTTTCGAGCGGTGTTTCCAGTTGCATCACCACGGCATGTGCCGCGGTAAACGCGCTCTTGGCTTTGCGCACATCGGCGGGCGAAAGCCTGGCATTCGCGCCGCTGCCGACGCCGATGCTGTTTTCGCCATCGCCCGCCACAAAGATCAGGGCTACTCCCGAAGCGCACTTGTCGCGTTGCACGTGATCGACATTGATGCCGCGCTGAGTGAAACCGGCGATGGCTTGCTGGCCGAACATATCCAGTCCCACTCGCGCGATGAGCGTTACTGACCCGCCCGCCTCGGCCGCCGCTACGGCCTGATTGGCGCCCTTACCGCCGGCAGCCGTGACAAACTCGCCGCCGAGAATGGTCTCGCCCGGTTTGGGAATTCGTTGGAGCTTGAGGATCATGTCGGTGTTCGAGCTACCGACGACGACGATCTTTGGTTTCATTGTGCACTCACATGCATATCATCGAATAACAGTTCTTATCTTAATTAAACACCTGCGGTTTGGCGAAAGTGTCGTAGCTTTACCGTCACTGCGGGCCATCAATTCAAAGCTTCGAGGCGATGAGCACGCCCAGCCCTATTAAGTAAAAGAAGAACATTCCCGCCAAGAGCCGGTTGGTGCCCTCAGGGGCGCCCTTGAATTCTTTCCAGATCCAAACACCCCAGATGGCTCCGATCATGGTTGCGCCTTGGCCCAAGCCATAGGAGAGGGCGGCCCCGGCGGCGGTGGAAGCGATGATGCTAAACGACATCCCGAGGTTCCAAATCATGCCACCAAGAATGCCCACCAGGTGAAGACGCAGGCTCCCCTTCGTGAAGTAGTCGCCAAACGGCACCGGATCTCCGGTCAGCGGCTTGGCCATCATGATGCTGTTCCACACGAAATTGGAAAGCAGCAAACCCAGGCTGAACAGAACGATTGCGGTGTACGGCGTCAGTTTTCCGGATACGACTGTATCGGTGCCAGCTGCTGTTCCCATCGATTGTGCGACGAAGCTGTAAAACCAGCCCATCAACAGGCCCGCGGCAACCGAAGTAACGATTCCCTTAACGGGCGCTTTCCGGCTTCCCTTAGCCAGGCGGGCGTAGGCAAACGCATCGAGAATGATGGCAAACGTAACGGCCGCGACGCCCGTCGCAAGCATAGGAACATTGCCTTCGGGTTTGGCGATATACGTCGTTAACACACCGAGCACGAGCGCGAGCCCGACGCCGACCGGAAACGCTACTGCCATGCCTGCGATATCGATCGCGGCCACCAGCAGGATATTCGAAAGATTAAAGATCACCCCGCCCAGAAACGCCGAACCTAACCACTTTGCGTCGGCTTGTCTCAAATCGGCGATGAAGGTGCGGCCCGCTGTTCCCATGCTGCCCATCGTAAACGCCAAGATCAACGACAATAGAAAAACGCCAATCGCGTAATCCCAGTAGAAAAGCTGAAAGCGCCACTCTTTGCTGGCGAGTTTTTGGGTATTGGCCCACGATCCCCAACAGATCATGGTGATGATGCACATCAATACGGCGACCGGATACGACTGAACAAGCACCATACGCGTGGCCCCGCCGGTTGGATGAGATTACTAAATGATTGCCCCAAACCCGCTCGATGAGGCAACGTATCTGCGATTATGACAACTGCCATCCGCCTTCGTCCAGCGCAATAGGGGTGGGCACCGCCCACCAAGCTTTGCCGGCTCTTTGGTGGGCAATGCCGATCCTACTCGCTATGCGAGACGGCTCCTGGGAGGACCTATGGAATCGCGCTGGATGAATTCGACGGGCAACCGTTGGAGTAGCTGCTGCGGCTTGCGCCCCGTGCGAATCTGGTCGATAAGCAGCTCGGCCGCTCGGTGGCCAATGGCATCGATGTCCTGACGGACGACGCTCAGCGGCGACGCCAGGTATTCCGCGAACGGCGCATCGTCGAACGTTACCAAGGACATTTCCTCTGGCACTTTCATCTTGCGCTCGGCCAGCGCCCGCAGCGCCCCCAGCGCATTCTGGTTACTCAAGGCGAACAATGCCGTCATCGCGGGATGTGCTTTCAGCAGATCGCAGGTCGAGCGATAGCCCGACACTTCGTGGAAATCATCGCCGCAAATAAACGATACGTCCGAACGAATGCGGTGAGCCTGTAAAGCGTTCTTGAAGCCGAGCAGCCGTTCGTCATTCGTTGACGTCCCCGGACGCCCCTGTAAACAACCGATTTGTCGATGCCCCATCTCGA
>DASZZA010000533.1:0-3557 GCA_035545135.1 Lacipirellulaceae bacterium
CATTATGATCACTCATCTTCACGCTCCTACCAGCCGTTCTCCGTAGCATAAGCCCTATCCGCTACGAGGCTAGTCCTTCGTTGAAAGCGGCGCACCTTCACACCGTTTAATCAGGCAAAGCAAAAAGGCCCTCGATATCCTTCGAGGGCCTTTTGCGTTAGAGCTTCTCAAGCCACCGTATCAGCACGCGCTGTGACCTGAGACCCCAATCTCCTCCGACTTAATGGAGAGTCCCAGGTTTCATTTCTGGCCTCATGCGGCCTTTTTTTCCAGCGTAGATTTGATTGCCTTCCGCTTCGCGTCGGGCGTCACCATTTTTTTGCGGCGACATCCTTCAGGATCGCGTTGTCCAGCATCTGCTCGGCAAGGAGCTTCTTCAACCGCGCGTTCTCGTCCTCCAGAGCTTTCAGGCGACGGGCGTCGGACACGTCCATTCCGCCAAACTTCGCCTTGAACTTGTAGAAGGTCGCTGCCGAAATGCCGTGCTTGCGGCAGACATCCGCCGTCTTCGCACCGGCCTCCTGCTCTTTCAGCATCCCAATGATCTGCTCTTCCGTGAACCGCGAGGGTCGCATCGTCCGTCTCCGTGATCGACGGACTCTACCTAAATCTGGAGGAAGTTCAGGGTCTCAGGTCAGATCCTCCAGCTGAGGACGCAGAAGTCTCCCACCCGATAGCTTGTCTTATACCGATTCGAACGTATATTCGCTGTCAGAGGACATGCAGGGATTTGAAGGTGCGATTGTGAGCTTCGATTTTAGCCCGAAAGTTCTTTTTTTTTCGCTCGCAACATTGGGGCTGAGTGTCAGCAGCAGCTATGCGCAGTCGCCTTGGCCAAACACGGAAAACGTGAATGAATGTACACAGCTACAAAGTCCTGATGATACACGGCGATGCATTGAAGCTTATCAGGGAGCGTCCACCCGCTCGACTTCGCCGATGGAACAGACGAGCCCTTTACTTCTGCCGACACCCGCGACACCGGGTGCACCGAGTGGACAGGCTGCGCCACCGCGTTTGGCACCCCGGTAGCGTTCCACGTGGCTTGCGACAAGCTGGCAATTCACAAACGCGAATATTTGCCCTGGGCCCATTTGTGCCGGGGACCAGATATCAGGTTCTGCAGGTGCGCTGGAAACCATTAGCTATGAATAGCTACTAATGTGAGGGTTGCCGCCACGGCTATCCGGCTCCGAAAAATCAATGGTGGCTATAGCTTAATAACTCTTTTGCACCTTGCAAACGGCTCCCGTTGAATTTATCGCCTGACAAAGATTGATTGCTGAAACAGAGCGATTCGAAGCTGGCTGATGCGACGAGCGTAAACGCTCGAGCTTGCTCACCGCCGGGATACGAGAAGCATCCATGATTGAGCCAGCCCGCGGCCCCATCCAACTCTCTGCATCAAGACCTGTCACCTTCAAAACGTAATCTCGCGTTTCTTGGGGGAGGCCTTGCCTGCCCGACAGCCACTCCCTGACTCTTTCAGGTCCGGCGTTGTAAGCGGCCGCTGCGAGCCCGAGATTTCCAAATCGCTTCAGAAGTGTCGCCAGATGCGCGGCCGACGCATGGATCGCGCTCACGGGCTCGAAGGGATCCCGAAGACCCATGGCGATGGCCGTCGCCGGCATGAACTGCGCAATCCCCAGCGCGCCTGCCTTGCTGATGCTGGTCGGCTTGAAGCTGCTCTCCTGCGACAGTAATCGGATGAGGAACTCGCGCGGAATTCCATTTGCATCGGCGGCTTCATTGGCAACGGCGGACCAGCGCTGCATGCCCCCTTCGGTTCGCTCCATAAATCTTTCGAATGGAACGGCGCTCACGTAGATTCCGGCGCCGTCCATCTTCGTCTTGTCAATGTCGACGGTCGTAGAGACTTCTTGAGCGGCGTTTGAATTCGGGAGCAATGCGATTATACCGGAAGTCGATCCGGCGCGATCGGGGCCACCGCCTTTTCTCGTTTGCAAGGGGTATCGATCGGCAAAGAGTACCGAACCTGTTTCAGCAGCAGCGATGGTCGGGCTTAACACGGGGCTTAGCAGCAGGGCGCAACGAACGAACATGCCAAGATAGTTTTGGTAACGAAACGTCATGGTCCGCCCATGCATCCTGTCAGCCGTTCGACCCCGGAGCTGAATTGGAGCCCTGCGACCAGGTTGCATTCGTTTTTCTCTTTTCTTCGGTCGTGGCTACGTTGTTCCCGTTCGCGGCCGCCTTGGGCTGGAGCGGCGCAGCGTTGCCGTAGCTGCGCAACACGTTATGTGACGGCGCGACGCTGGCTAATGGCGCCGGGTGTTGATATTCCGGTGCCCAGGGCTCGAATTTGTCTACCGCCAGATATTTTTCAATAAGGTTCTGTTGAGCAACGGGATCTCTGAATCTCCAGAGCTTATTTCGTGCGCCCTCCATGATTGTTGCGTAGACCGCGAGATCAATCGCTTGCCGAACGGCAAGTTGGGTCGGTTCGGTGCGGGTTATGCCGGCTTCAGCTTGAAGCAGCTTGTTGACTGCGACATACTTGAAAGCATTACCCTGAACCGAAACAGAATAAACCGTCTTGGTGGTGGTGACGCTGGTCAGCACTTCCCCCGACTGAACCGACACAACGCGCATCGCTACCGTAACAGTGTCCTTACGGTATTTGGTGTCGCCGCCAATCCCGAGATAGTTGGCGCCGAGTCCGCCGGTCATGACGTTGCCGTCAAACGCGACGATGCCACCCTCGATAATCAGTCCTGCAAAATGCAGCGGAGGCAATGGACGCGCAGCCGCGCCATCGATTTCCTTGCGGGTGACAGTAATGAGCTGACGTTCTTGAAGCAGACTTGCCAGACCGGTGCGCTCGACCACCGTGAACCAGCTGCCATTTCCCGCGCGCCGCAGTGCATCTACAGCAAATGCAGTGCCGCCTTGCGTTACGGCACGTGAGAAGACCGCCAGATTGTCGTTGGGCTCGTTCTTGCCAGTGAGATCGGCAAATTGATACACCGCGATATCCACCTTGCGCCGTGGTGGCGGTAACGTCTCGAGTTCAACGGCAGTCGCCGAGGGCGCGGTTACGGTCGGAGCCTCTTCCAAAAGCTCGCGCGTCCCGGGTTGCTGCGCGCACCCCGCCATACCCAGCGCCAATGCGGCAGCGGCGATGGTCCACCCACGCGATTTCAATATACCGGCCCCTTTAACCAATCGGCATTCAACGCGCGTGGCAACCACGGCTACGGTGATGCCGGCACCACGATGTTGGTAATTGACGTTCCATCGTTGATCGCAATATTGATCTGGCCTCCGACTTTGGCGAAGTTGATGGACGTCGACCCAAAGCTGAAACTGCCCGATTGCTGCGCGTTCGCGCCGAAAATCGCCTGCGTGATCTGGTTTGCGAACGAACTCAACAACTGGCTCTGCAGTTGCTGCGCAAATATCTGCCCCGGTGTCAGCGCCGTACTGCTTCCAGCGCCAGCGCCCGAACTCCTTGCCGCAGCGGCCTGCGCCGCAGTCTGATTGGCCAGCGGAATGTTCTGCGCGTTGGCCAGATTGAGCAGGACCGGACCATTGAG
>DASZZA010000534.1:0-9012 GCA_035545135.1 Lacipirellulaceae bacterium
CTGCCTGACGCTGCTCTTCGGTGGAGAGCGAGCGTATGTAATGAACGAGGTCCACCATCTGCTGTGGCGTCATTGCGCTCGATGACGGCATTGGTGTACCCGGCATTCCAGACGCAATGCGGCGATAGAGCGACGTGGGATCCGGGTTGCCCTTGAAGATGCCGAGTGTGAAATCGCGCGGTCGCGTGGGCATCTTTTCGTCGTCCACCATGTCTTGCTGCCCGTCGCCTCGTCCAGTTGCACCGTGACAGGAAATACAGCCGTATTTCGCGTAGTTCGCCTTTCCTTCAGCTACCGATTTCTCAGTCGGCGGACCAATGTTTGGCACCGCACGCACTTCGCCGGAAGTCGTGGCGCTCTTGATTTCCTCCTGAATGACCTTCTGAGCGTCTGCAGAAGCCGCGATTTCGGCATCGCTCATTCCTTCATCTTCTTTGAGGCGATTGACTACCGCCTCGCGCGCTCCTTCCACTCGAAAGCGCAGGATCTCATCGACAAGCGCGTCGCGCTCTTGTTGTGAAAGGTGAGCCCATGAGGGCATTGCTGAGCCGGGCATGCCGCGGAGCAAAACGGCCTGCAAATCCTCGCGCGTCGGTACATTGTTGCTGGTGCTTACAAGCCGAAATCTGCCAGCGCGAAAGTCGCGCGGCTTCGGGAATAAGAATGTAGCAGCAATGCCCTTTCCATCTCCTCGATTGCCGTGGCAAGCTGCACAATGACGCGCGTATAACTTCTCGCCGCTTTCCGCAGGGACGGCTTCTTTAGCTGGTGCTGCCGCAAGGTTGGATGTCGCTGATTTTTGTGGCTTTCCGTTGACTTGCGGACCTGTTTGCTGTGGTGCTGGCAAATAGCCGCCCTTCGGCGCGCTGACGGAGGGCGACGAACGCCAACATCCGACCGAGCACCCAAGTCCAACAGCCATAATGGCAACAATTACGCGGCCGACCGCAACATACAGTTCTCGTCCGGCAATGACCCGGGAACGTGTCATACAACGGCCTCCGCCTCAACTTGGGCATGCACTGGTCGAGCGAGATGCGCTTTCAGTCGCGAGAGGAGTTGGTTTGCGGCCGCCTGTCCGCTTTGGATGCAGCTTGGAACGCCAACGCCCTGGTAAGCGCTCCCCGCCAGAGCGAGAGTTGGGAATCTCTGAAGCCGCAAATTGACCGTCGCCACAAGGTCGCGATGCCCGACACGATATTGGGCCATCGCCCGATGATGTCGGGTGACATGCTGCAATACGGGACCGCCATCGATGTCCAATAAGTCTCGCAATTCGAGCGCGGCTAGTTCGACAAGCTCTCCGTTCGACAACTGCAACAACCTGTTTTGGCATGCGCCGCCGATGTAAACCCGCATTAGCACCGAATTGTCGGGCGCACGGCCTTCGTACTTGATGCTTGAAAAACTGCATGAGAATACGTTTCGTTGCTCGATGAGCGGCACGACAAATCCGAATCCATCGAGCGGATGCTTGATTTGCCATCGGCGGTACCCGAGCGAGACGACAGCGCAGCTGGTGTACTCAATTTGTGCCAAACGGTCGGCCAGCTCGGAATCGATATCTTCGACGAGCTTGGCGGCTGCGTACGCAGGCGTGGCCAGAATGAGAGCGTCTATTTCCTGGCGCCTCGGACGTGCGCCACCAATCGTTATCAGCCAACCCCTGTCACCTGATTGTGCGATTCGATCAACAGGTGAGGCGAGTTGAATCGATTCAGGCGGCAAACACCGTGCCAGCGCGCCGACTAAGCTCGACATGCCGTTCCGCAGCGCCGCAAATTGCCCATATCTCGCGCCCGAACAAGCTTCATGTATTTGAGTTCGCCGTTGTCGAAGCATCGCACGGATTAAGCTTCTGTGCTCCTGTTCCATGTCGCGGAAGCGTGGCATAGTGGCATCAATGCTCAATTGCTCTAGGTCGGCGCCGTAGATGCCACCCACGAGCGGCTGTACAAGCCGAGCAAAGATCTCGCTCCCAAAGCGACGCCGAATAAACGATGCGATCGATTCGTCTTCGCCGTTGCGATTCCGGGGGATGAAGTATTCCAATGCCAGACGAAGTTTTCCGCGCACGGTGAGTAAGCGCGTCGATAGCATTGGCCCAATCCGGCTCGGGGCCATTACGAGAAAGCCTGCCGGAATCGGTTGCAGAGTACCATTGTGAACGACAAATGCCTTTCGCCGCATGGTGTCAGGCACGATTAAAGATTCTTCAAGTCCCACGCGTTGGCAGAGTTCGACTGCCGCAGTTGGTTTGGTAAGAAAGTTGTCGGCGGCCGACTCGATAAGAAAACCATCTTGTTGGACTGTTTCCAACACGCCGCCAAGTCGCTTGCCAGCTTCCAGCAAAACGACTTCGACAGGCGAACGGCTATTTGCCAACTCATAAGCCGCCGCGAGGCCTGAAATTCCGCCGCCAATAACTGCAATGCGAGGCCGCATCGCATCGTCCTTCCTAAGTATTCGCAAATTCTGGTGGAATGTACGAGCAATCCGGTTCTTCTGCGAAAGCGCTGCCGGTGACGGCGTACGCACGAGCACGGCTTCCGCCACAGATATTGCGGAACTCGCAAGCGTGGCATTTGCCTTGTAAGTTCGACGAATCTCGCAGGGCACGAAATATTTTCGAATCCTGATAGACGCGCACAACGTTATCGTTTGGAAATCTTCCGCAACATAGCGGCATGAACCCGCTGGGGTAGATCTCGCCGTTGTGACCAATGAACATCACTCCGTTGCCATCGTTAACTCCCAGCGGAGTGCCGGCGGTCCACCGCTGGACCTCTCGGTCGACCTTACGCCGCGCCGCTTGCTGCTGCACGATGTACCGACGATAGTGGGGGGCTTCTGTAGTCTTGATCCGGTAGGGTTGCAGCCGCGACTGACGCCAAAGAGTTGCGAATGCTGATTCGCATTCAGTTGCCGATAATCGTGGCGCGAATTTCGCGCGCCCAGTAGGGATCAGGAAAAACACCGACCACAGAACGATGCCGCGAGGAGTCAGCAGCTGACACATTCGGTCAATCTGGTGCACGTTCCCGGGTGTAAGGGTCGTATTCACCTGTGTTGCAATCCCTTCGGCACCGGCCTGCTCCAGTACCTTTAAAGTCCGTTCAAAGCTACCTTGAACTCCGCGCGTTGCGTCATGAGTTGGCGCATCCGCGCCGTCGATGCTCACGGCCAGCCGAGAAATTCCTGCATCACGAAGCTGCCGGATTGCCTCGGTTGTGACCAACGGGGTGGCGCTGGGAGTAATCGAAACATCGAGCCCACGCGAAACGGCGTGCCGAATAAGCGAGAAGATGTCGGCGCGCTTGAGAGGATCGCCACCAGTCAGTACGAGCATGGGCGGCGATGGAAAATCGCTTAACTGGTAGATTAAACGAAGCGATTCGTCCGCCGATAGTTCGTCCGGTCGCGGATTTGTCTGCGCGCACGCTCGACAATGGTTGCAGACCAGGTCGCATGCCTGGGTGATTTCATAGAAAACCAGTAGTGGGCTCCGGCTGAAATTGCCCCGTCGCGGTTTTGCTGAGCCGGCCCGCGCCGCTTGCGTCTTGGCGACCATCGTAGAGCCCTCCGATCAAACAGCCGGTTTGCTGTTGACAAACGCCACGTTACAGCAGACAATTATGGATGTCAAGGTCCAAATATCCAAATTTGCGAAGCGGAGCACCGGCCGCAATGATTTCTCAAACCGCCGAGTACGCGTTGCGGGCAATTGTCTATTTGGCGGACCAGCAAGCCGCTCGCACTACCGCACAGATCGCCGAAGCGACAAAAGTGCCTGCCGGCTACCTCGCTAAAGTCATGCAAAGTCTCAGCCGCGCAGGATTGGTTAGGTCCCAGCGCGGACTTAACGGAGGATTCACGCTTGCGCGTAGCGCGGAAGAAGTATCAATCCTGGCGGTCGTCAATTCGGTCGACCCGATTCACCGGTATCCAGAGTGCCCGCTGGGAATTGCCAGTCACGGCCGATCTCTGTGCCCGCTCCATCACCGTCTCGATCAGGCGGCAGCGATGGTGGAGAAGGCGTTCGGCGACACTATGGTCGCAGAGTTGCTTGCCGGTCCACGAGAACGAAAACCGCTGTGCCGCTTCCCCACGGAGGCAAAGGTTCTCAGATGATTGTTTGTGGCATGCGCCAATCGACGCGGCCGACTGTTTGCGGACCCATTTTAACTGCAAACAGCGAGCGCAATCGGGTGTTACGTTTTTTTGAAGGAGCCTGACCATGTTGGTATTAACGAGGAAAAATCGCGAATCGGTGGTCGTTGGCGATCCCAGTGAGTCGGGTTTGTTGCTCAAGGTCACCGTCCTTCAAGTGAAGGGCAACAAGGTCATGTTAGGCATCGAGGGAGACAGAAGCATTCCGGTCTATCGATGTGAAATTTGGGACCGCATTCGGAGGGAGAAAAAGCAAGGCTCACAACAGTACTGCGCATAAATTGTCGCCGACCGATCGAATACGCGAGATTGCGAGAAGACTCCTCAGCGTGGGCTCAGAGTACGGCCAGCCGAACTCGCGTCGCTCATCGCGGGCAGTGCCGAGGGGCGGTGCGCTACATTGCAGCGATGTTATCACAAGCCGACTAAAATTACTTCTTCAACAAACAACCATATCGGAGTCCGAACCATGAATGCATTGCCAGGACGAACTAATGTTGAGGTCGAAAACGCTCAATCGGTGGGCGTCGAGTCGATGTCGCTCAGCGAACTCGCCGACCATATTGAGAACATACATCATGCTTATCTCTTGGAGGAATCGCCGCGATTGGCGACGGTTGCATGAGAAGTGGCTTTGAAATAGAGGAAGGAAAGATTCGCGATTGTAGAGGCACAGAAAACGATTCGGAAAATGGCCTTTCATCGCGACTAGGGAATCGCCAGTCTTCTCGACGGCAGAATGTTTGAACAAGCGGCAACGGATCGGAATTGATCACGACTCGGTTTCGACAGTTCGTTTATGGCCAAATTCAAGATTGCCTGGCTTCCTGGCGACGGCATCGGCAGCGAAGTGCTCGACGCTGCCCAGATCGTTTTACGGGCGGTTGGTTTCGACGCCGAATACAAGCTGGGCGACATCGGTTGGGAATTTTGGCGTAAAGAGGGAGACGCGCTCCCAGAACGGACGATTAGCCTGCTCAGAAACTGCGATGCCGCACTTTTCGGCGCCATCACTTCGAAACCTGCCAACCAAGCGGCGGCGGAGCTTGTTCCGGCGCTGCGCGACAAGGGGCTCAACTACCGCTCCCCCATCGTGCGGATGCGTCAGCTTTTCGATTTATACAGCTGTTTCCGACCGTGCAAAAGCTACCCCGGCAATCCGCTGAACTTCCGCGAGGCCATCGACCTGGTCGTATTTCGCGAGAACACCGAGGACCTGTACGCCGGTGTCGAGTTTCGGCCGGTGCCTTCCCGATTGGCCGATGCGCTGCTAGCCGAGACGCCGGCATTCAAGCCATTCAAGAACCTTGTTAGCGACGCGTACGCGATCTCCTGCAAGATCAATACGCGGAAAGGTTGCGAGCGGATTATCCGGTGTGCATTCGAGTTTGCCCGCGACAAAGGCCGCAAGAAGGTCACGATCGTTCACAAGGCGAACGTTGTCCGGGCGACGGACGGACTCTTTCTCGAAATTGGCCAGCAAGTAGCTAAAGATTTTCCGACGATTGACTGCGATAACGCCAATATCGACGCCCTCTCAATGTGGCTACTCAAGAATCCGCATAACTACGACGTACTCGTTGCGCCCAACCTTTATGGCGACATCATCAGCGACCTGTGTGCGCAGATGGTCGGCGGGCTCGGGTTCGCTTGCTCGGGCAACATTGGCCAGCGGTTGGCGGTGTTCGAGCCGACTCACGGATCGGCGCCCAAGTATGCCGGCCTGAACAAAGTGAACCCACTGGCCACAATCCTAGCTGCTAAGTTGATGCTCGAATGGCTAGGCGAGACGGATAAAGCCGCGGCCGTCGAGAGTGCCGTGGCAGCCGTAGTCGCCGAAGGCAGGACGCGCACGTATGACACGGGAGGCAACAACACCACGAGCGAAATGGCCGAGGCGGTTGCTGTAAAACTTTGCTGAATGTTTCGGCTATCTTAGAAGGACGAATCTGCTATGAGAGACAAACGAAGCACAATTCTCCGCAACGCGATCATGGATCGCCGCGCCGTTGTTGTGCCGGGCTGCCACGACGCGTTAAGCGCGCGTCTCATCGAACAGGCTGGCTTTGAAGCCATCCAAGTGTCCGGCTTCGGCCTTGCCGGCAGCAGCCTGGGTAAACCGGACGTCGGACTATTGCAAATGAAAGAAATCCTCGACTTCACCGCGAACATTGTCCACGCTGTGACGGTTCCGGTAATGGCCGACGTGGATACGGGCGGTGGAAACGCCATCAATGCCGCATGGACGACTGAGCGAGTGATTGAGATGAATGCCGCCGGATTGAATATCGAGGATCAGGTGTTCCCCAAGCGTTGCGGCCATATGGCCGGCAAAGAGGTGATTCCGGCGGAGGAGATGGCGGGCAAAATCCGCGCGTGTGCGAAAGTGCGCGATGCAGCCGACAGCGATTTTGTTATCAACGCGCGCACCGATTGTTTTGCAACGATGGGACTCAAGGAAGCCGTCCGCCGCTGCAATATGTACCTTGCCGCCGGTGCCGATCTCGTGTTCATCGACGCGATCAAGACCCGCGCCGATATCGAAGCAGCCGTGCGGGCGATTAATGGCCCGCTTTCTGTAAATCTCATGGACGGCGTAACGGGCGTGAAGACGCAACTCATTCCGATTCCCGAACTGGCCAGCCTCGGCGTCGGGCGCGTATCCATTCCGGTCGCTTCGATCATGGTGGCCTACAATGCGCTCAAAGAGTTTTTTATCGCGCTGCGAAGTTCCCCAACCGGTACGCTTCAGGGCCAAACGCAGTGGGTGCCATCGTTCGAGGAGTATACGGCGTTCGTCGGCCTGGCCGAATATCGCGCGCTGGAACAAGAGTTTCTGCCGCAGGAACGTTTCGAGCAGAAGTACGAGTCGCTGGTCCCGGTCTGACGGATGAAAGGAAAAGTGAAAAATGGGCGGAACCATTGCCGAAAAAATTTTGGCCCGAGCATCGAGCCGAGCGAGCGTCCGGCCGGGCGAGGTCGTGGAGCCAGCCGTCGATTTGGCGATGTCGCATGAAAACGCGGCCCTGGTGATCAATCAGTTCCACGAGGTTTACAAGGGCACCGGCCTGGTGCCACGTGTGTGGGATCCATCGCGGATTGCCATCATTTTCGATCATCGCGTACCGGCCGAAAGCGCCAAAACCGCCACCAACCAGAAACGTGTCCGCAAGTTTGTCGCCGAGCACGGCATTGAAAAATTCCATGAAATTCGTGGCGATGAGGGAGGCATCTGTCACCAAATTCTGCCCGAGAATGGATACGTTCGGCCCGGCATGGTGGTCGTCGGTACCGACTCGCACACCACGACGCACGGCGCGCTGGGAGCGATCGCCTGGGGCATTGGTGCCACCGAAATGGCCGCTGTCTGGACGTTGGGTTTCGTTCCCAACGTCGAAGTGCCCGCAACGATCAAGGTGGTCATCGAAGGCGAGCTTCCCGCGTGGGTTGGCCCGAAAGACATCATTCTTATGCTGATTGGACAGATCGGTGCGAAGGGCGCGAATTTCCGCGTGCTGGAATTTCATGGCGAGACCGCGGCCCGGATGACGACCTCGGGGCGACTTGTTCTATCGAATATGGCGGTCGAGGCGGGTGCGACGGCCGGTGTTTTCCCTGCCGACGAAGAAACAGTGCGCTATCTCCGCCGGGAAGCTGGCGTGGTGGGTGACATTCGCTTGGTTGAGCCCGATGCAGATGCAGCGTTCGAGTCGATTGTTACCCTGGATGTGAGCGCGCTGGCGCCGCAGATCGCCTGTCCACACACGGTCGATAATGTCAAACCGATCGGCGAAGTCGAAGGCACGCGTGTGAATCAAATCGTTATTGGTTCGTGCACGAATGGACGGCTTGATGACCTGGCCATTGCGGCCGGCGTCCTCCGCGGCAAAAAAGTCGCACGTTCGACTCGAATGCTCGTCTTTCCTGCATCGGGTCGCGTATATCGCAAAGCGTTAGAGCTTGGCTATGTAGGCGACCTGATGAACGCCGGCGCCGTCGTGATGAATTCCGGGTGTGGATGCTGTCTTGGAATCCATCAGGGTGCTCTCGGTGACGGCGAGGTCGCGCTTTCCACGACCAACCGCAATTTTCAGGGGCGCATGGGCAATCCGACAGCGGAAGTCTATCTTTGCTCTCCGGCAGTTGCCGCTGCTTCCGCACTGCAAGGGATCATCACCGACCCGAGAAAGGCAGGACTCGACTGATGGCTACCGTCCTATACAAACTCGGCGACGACATTTCCACAGACGTCATCTATCCTGGACGCTACATGGCGACGGTACTTCCAGCCGAGACGCCAAAATTTGCGTTCGGCGATTTGAAGGAATTGAATGCCGCGCTGATAAGTGGCAAGGTGGCACCGGGCAGCATCATTTTGGCTGGTTCAAACTTTGGTTGTGGCTCGTCGCGCGAACAGGCTGCCTCGTGCCTGCAGGGCCATGCTCTCGTGATCGTCGCCAAAAGCATTGCTCGCATCTTCCTGCAGAACGCAGTAAACGTCGGACTCGAGGTCGTTATTGTTCCGGATATCGTCGCCGAAATTGGCGACGAGCTTGAATTCTTCGTAACTAAGGTGATAAATAAAACTCGCGGACATGAGTTTGCCGTTCTGCCCCATGCGCAGACTCGGCAGGCGATTATCAAGGCGGGCGGACTCGTCTCCTATACACGACAACGACTGATGCATATGACGGCGAGCGCAAGTTAAATCTGGCACATACACGTCACGTTCTGCTAAGAGCTTCTAGCAAAATGGCTTCGCGCGCCGCTTATGCTCCAGACTTGTGGGAACCGGCGCATATCCGGCGTCGTTTGCGATGTTATGGGTTCATGAGCTACGAG